>NZ_SDLD01000140.1:0-1025 GCF_013096875.1 Geobacillus sp. DSP4a
GGCCGGACGGTTATGGGCAGATGTGGTGCGTCAGAATCTACCGTGTCTGCAGCGGTCATCCGGGACGCCGATCCATCAAGCGTTGTCGGCGCTCCGGGATGGTGGTTGGGTGTAAAAAAATGGAATACAATATCATCACCTCAAGATGAGGGATGAGAGTCCGAAAGCGCTTACGATATTAATTCCTGAAAATGGTTCGCTAACTAGTGATTGACAATGCCCGTAGTGAACCGAAAAAATGTTCTCCACAAAGTCTTGACTGACTCGAAAGTGGGAGATGAATTTCGGTTGGCGTTAGCCAACGAATAGGATAGAATATGGCTAGAACGGACACCTTCGGAACGAAGGGAAGCGTAAAGGGTTCTTGTGTGTGGCTTACCGTTCAGCGAACACACACAAGTCGCTTGAAGCCCCCACCTCTAAGCGAAGCGTAGGTGGTGGGTAGTTCACAGATATTCCACTACTAACATTGTCATTCAGCATGATGCGCAAGGAGAAGGGCGAAAAAGAAAGATTGAACGAGTGAACATTTCCAAGAGCAAATAGGAGTTCTGAAAAAAGCGGATCGTGATCCATCCACCTTATTAAGAACGGGAGGATTTTAGAAACTTGGTCAACAAAAACAAAAGCAGCCAATTATGCATTACGCACAACTGGCTGCTTGTTCTTTGCCTAGCAGCGACCTACTCTTGCAGGGGCGCTGGCCCCAACTACCATCGGCGCTGGAGGGCTTAACTTCCGTGTTCGGGATGGGAACGGGTGTTTCCCCTCCGCCATAGCCACTAGGCAATGATGATCATCTTGGACAGTAATTATTATATCCATCCTGTTGGATTTGTCAACAGGATGTTCATTCCCTCAAAACTAGATAACCGTTGGAAGAAGCCGCTCATAGGTCAAGCCCTCGATCGATTAGTATCCGTCAGCTCCACGTGTCGCCACGCTTCCACCTCGGACCTATCGACCTCGTCATCTTCGAGGGATCTTACCCGCCTGACGCGGTGGGAAATCTCATCTTGAGGGGG
>NZ_SDLD01000141.1:0-956 GCF_013096875.1 Geobacillus sp. DSP4a
TTATGTCTTCTGTTGGCAGGCGAAACGATCGATCGAGTTCTTTCCGCTACCTAGGGCATTTTCTATGACCGAAATGCCCTATTTGTGCTGGGCTTTTTTATACACTAGCACTGGGGTGAATAGTTACGAGTTTTCGTTAGTTTTGGCAAGATGATAGTTTTTCTCATAATTAAGAAATTCCTTGTGTTCAAAATAGTATTGTCTGACATTGTACAATCCGACGTTGTACATGTTCTTGGCAATATGGCACAGTTCTCGAAGAGTCAAGTATTTTTCTTTGGTCAAACCATTTAGCTGTTGTTTGATACAAAAATACATTTTTTCACCTCCCATCTAACTATATTATACTATATTTTACTGAATCTATCCTATTTTCAGCAAAATATAGTTAAGGCGATTCATCTCCCACTTACTCCGCTTTGCTTCGTTGAAGTGGGAGTCTTCTCGCCTAATTAAGATAAAGCCGCTTCGATGCGGCAAAAAAACAAAAAAGAGTGTTGACAGAAAAACGAAAAGGTGATATATTATAAGAGTCGCTTTTGAGGAAGTAATTCTTCTGGCGATGAAGAGATTGATCGTTCCTTGAAAACTGAACGAAACGAAGCGCGACGAAAAGCGGAGGTCCGCATGGGCCGAAGCAAAAGCCAATCAACTTTCTTTGGAGAGTTTGATCCTGGCTCAGGACGAACGCTGGCGGCGTGCCTAATACATGCAAGTCGAGCGGACCGAACGAGGGCTTGCTCTTGTTTGGTCAGCGGCGGACGGGTGAGTAACACGTGGGCAACCTGCCCGCAAGACCGGGATAACTCCGGGAAACCGGAGCTAATACCGGATAACACCGAAGACCGCATGGTCTTCGGTTGAAAGGCGGCCTTTGGGCTGTCACTTGCGGATGGGCCCGCGGCGCATTAGCTAGTTGGTGAGGTAACGGCTCACCAAGGCGACGATGCGTAGCC
>NZ_SDLD01000142.1:0-951 GCF_013096875.1 Geobacillus sp. DSP4a
TGACTAATTGTTCCTCCAGCTCTTTTAATAAAGGCCATTCTGTGGTAAGATGTTTCATGGACTCTCTCCCTCCTGTTTTATGGATGTTGGTCATCACCATCATAGCAGGGAGAGAGTCCTTTTTGCACGACATTTGCTTTTTCTACCGCGCTTCGCTTGGTGGCCCCGACGAGCGTCGCGAACAAAAGTTCGCAACCCTCGTCGGGGATCATTTCGGAATGTCACCCACAAATATTTTACTCACACCCTATAGCACGTCGAGTTCGGAGACGGTGCTCCCGAAAATTATGGAAAAAATGGAGAGGTTCGGTTGCCCGAAGGCTGTCACCTCGTTTGTCGTTCCGACCGGCTATTCGTTCAACTTGGATGGGTCGACGTTGTATCAGGCGCTGGCGGCTGTATTTATCGCCCAACTCTATGGCATTGACATGCCGCTGTCGCAACAAATTTCGCTCGTACTCGTCTTGATGGTGACGTCCAAAGGAATCGCCGGCGTCCCGGGCGTTTCGTTCGTCGTGTTGTTGGCGACGCTCGGCACAGTCGGCATTCCGGTCGAAGGATTGGCGTTTATCGCCGGCATTGACCGCATTTTGGATATGGCGCGCACCGTTGTGAATGTTATCGGCAACTCGCTGGCAGCGGTCGTCATGTCGAAATGGGAAGGGCAATATAACGAAGAACAAGGGAAACAATATATTGCCGAACTGCGCCAGCAAAGCGCCTGACCGGGAAAACAGCGGCTGATCGTTCAGCCGCTGTTTCGCTTTATGCGCAAAAACAGTTGCCGGACCGCAATGTGTTCGCTATATTTATCTTAATTAGGGGAGAAGACTCCCACTTCAACGAAGCGAAGCGGAGTAAGTGGGAGATGAATCGCCTTAACTATATTTTGCTGAAAATAGGATAGATTCAGTAAAATATAGTATAATATAGTTAGATGGGAGGTGAAAA
>NZ_SDLD01000143.1:0-944 GCF_013096875.1 Geobacillus sp. DSP4a
GTGACATACTCCCACCACCTACGCTTCGCTTAGAGGTGGGGGCTTCTCGGGTAATCCCATCTCATGATGGGAAGTTGACCGAGCGATCCCCGTGTGCCCCACGGTTCGAGGACAAATTAGACGATCGCCAATCGTTTCATGCCCTCATGTTTGATATTGATGGCCGCATTGACGTCCCTGTCGCTCTCGAATCCACATTCACAACGGAATGTCCGTTCAGAAAGCGATAGAGACTCCTTGACTCGACCGCAACACGAACACGTTTTGGACGAGGGGAACCATTTGTCGATTTTGATCAGCTTCTTCCCCTGTTCGGCCAGCTTGTACTGAAGGAAAGTGGTGAACATGCCCCAGCCGTTGTCATGAACGCCTTGACCGAAATGGAGGGCTTGTGACATCCCTTTCATGTTGAGGTCTTCGATGACCACGCAATCATACCGTTTCGCTAATTTGTGCGACTCCTTATGCAGAAAGTCCTTGCGCTGGTTGGCAATTTTCTCATGCAGCTTCGCTACTTTCAGACGCTGTTTGTGCCAACGATTCGAGCCTTTCTTTTTACGAGACCATTTACGCTGTTCTTTCGCTAATGTTTCCAATGCTTTGCGATAGAATCGAGGATAATTGGCTCTCTTACCCTCGCTATCGACATACAACGTACTCATGGAAAAATCAAGCCCAACAACCGTTTGTACTTCTTTTGGGGCAGGTTGATGTTCGTACTCTGTGAGAATAGAAATATAGTATTTTCCTGTTTTGGTTTTCGTGATCGTACAAGACTTGATGATATGGTGGGCAGGGATCTCCCGATGTTGCTTGAGCTTGATCCATTTCAGTTTGGGCAGCTTGATATAGCCATCTGAAAGCTTGATGTTGCCATTTACCATATTTGTGGTGTACGACTGTTTCGCCTTGCGGTTTTTGAACTTGGGAAATCCAGCGCGGCC
>NZ_SDLD01000144.1:0-915 GCF_013096875.1 Geobacillus sp. DSP4a
ACGCTACGATATTCTCCTTTCCCGCTTTATACTTCGGCTTTTTTCGACGGATTTTGGCCTGAACCCCCAACTCTTTCATCAGTCGGTACACTCGCTTATGATTCACGGTCTTCCCATAATTTCGTTTTATCCATGCCTTCACGCGGTAGTATCCATAGATCCCATTGACCTTTTGATGGCATTCGAGGATCATTTGTTTGATTTGTTCATTTTCCTTTTGCTTCTCTGTGACGATTCCCTGCCGGTTCATCCATCGATAGTATCCACTTCTTGACACACCGGCCAGTTGGCATAGCCAGGCAATCGGATAGGTGTTGGATAACTCCTGAATGATCGAGAACCACTCTTTCGGTTTCACCTCCTTGCCAGCTCTCGTAACTTTTTTAAATAATCATTCTCTGCTTTCAGTCTTCGATTCTCTTCCTCTAAACTGCACTCTTTTTTTCGAGGCCTTCCCTTGAATGGAGACTTGGATGTCCCGCGCCGTTCTTCGAGCCCTTTTAGACCATGTTCATGGTAACGTTTTACCCAAAGTCTGATCGTTTTCGTGCAGGGAATCCCTAACTCTTGGCATATCCGCTTATATCCCCATCCTTCTTCGATGTACATCTGGACAGCCCTCCATTTAAACTCCACGGAATAAGTGGTCTTCCCTTTCGGTGTTTGCTTGGTCTCGAACATAAACAAATCCCTCCAGTGTTTTTACTGACAGTATGGGCATTTTCCCAACTGTCTACACTAGAGGGATAATATCATATGATTCGGGGGTGTCAATCGGATGAATTGACTGTAAATTATCATTTTATTTCAGCACAAAACGCCCATTTTTTTGCACATTCTTTCAGAAAGCCCTCTCCCCTTTTCTGAAGGAATGTGCTAAATTTTTTGTGAATTGTTTCGGACAAAGATTTCCTT
>NZ_SDLD01000145.1:0-913 GCF_013096875.1 Geobacillus sp. DSP4a
AGAGAAAGTTCGAAAATCCAACGTTCTTCTTCTTTTCGCACCTTTTGAATCAAAACATCTGGTAAATCGATGAGTTCTTTGATAAACTGAGCGTACATGCGAATTTTCCTCCAATGGTTTGGTTTGGACACCTTTACCATACAGGAAAATTCGCATTTTTTGTATCCTCTATTTTCCCTATGCATACCTATCTTAAAATCTCAAGTACAACTTGTGGTGAAGAGCCAAAAAAATCATTTCATTTATTGTGGGATTAACTATTTTGTTCTTTATAGGTCTAATAATTTTCCATACTCTGAGTTGGATTTATAATCAAATTTTATCTATAGATCCTAGAATATCTGCTGCATTAATAACTGGATTCCTGACAATTGTAGCTACTTCTCTTACTATCACTGTACCAAAGTTAATTGAAAAGAGAATGGAAATTGAGGAACAACATAGAAATCAAAAAATCCCTATGTATCAAGAGCTACTTCAATTTTTATTTCAGCTTCTTATGGGACAAAAAACTAACGGAAAACATTTAGAAGAAGGGGACATTATCGAATTTATGTCTAAATTTACACAAAACTTAATACTTTGGGGTTCTAATGATGTTATAAAGAAATATAGTGAATACCGCACTTATTTTAGTAATCGTGGTGTAGGAAAAGAGACAAGCATAAAAGAAATTGAGTTATTGGAGGATTTATTGTTAGCAATCCGTAAAGATATGGGACATAACAATAAGTCTTTAAAAAGAGGAGACGTCCTATCGCTATTTATCAACGATATAGAAAAATATCTATATAAATTGAAATAAAGGTTTTCTCCCGTTCCACGGCGAATAAATAAAAGAGAAAATAGGGGAACGGAGAGAAAATATGATGCCAAATCACAAAGACGAGATCGAAAAGTTGTCCACTGCCAT
>NZ_SDLD01000146.1:0-895 GCF_013096875.1 Geobacillus sp. DSP4a
GATGGCCGGACAGACACTGACGCAGCTCCCGCGCCACATGAAATCGATCCAGCTGAAAGCACGCCCGCTTCCCAAAATACTCCCGGCAGGCCGTGATCCACGACGCCGCGTCGCCGTTGATGATCAAAAGGTCCCGGCACGGGTCATAGGCATATTCGTTCATCAGCCACTCTTCAAACCGTTCCCACACGTCTCCCGCCCCTTCATGGAGGTAGTGGCGCCGGTTCACGAGCTCGAGCTGCGAACCGTTTCGTTTCCATCCCTCGTGAACCGCCAGGATTTTCTCTTCTTTCGCCCGTTTCCCTTTCCCCTGGCGGGAAATGAACAGCCCATCCGCCTCCACAAACAGCACTCGGCCGTGCCGTTGGGAAACAGGGTGGTGCAGCGAGACAGGGGCCTCCAGCACCAGTTGGCGAATCGCCTCGTGGCTTAGGACCGCATACCCCACGATCGACTCCAACGTACGGGCCGCTTTGCGGTAGGAAGAGCACTCTACGGCCAACTCGACCGCCGTTTCCTCGAGGCAAGGGCTGATCGACTGCGCTCCATCAAAGCCCAGTTCGGCATCCAGCAAGAAGGTATACGCCCCCGCCTGCCGATCATAGTAGTAGTTCCGTCGAAACGTCACTTCTCCAAACAGCGTTTGGATCGTGGTCGGCCGTTTGTCTTTCAGCTGATACCGGCGCTTGTCCCGCGCTTCCGCCAGTTGTTGATCGATCTCCTCCAAAAGGGCCGCCAACAAGACAGCGAACACCTTTTGAAGAGTTCTGACTAATTGTTCCTCCAGCTCTTTTAATAAAGGCCATTCTGTGGTAAGATGTTTCATGGACTCTCTCCCTCCTGTTTTATGGATGTTGGTCATCACCATCATAGCAGGGAGAGAGTCCTTTTTGCA
>NZ_SDLD01000147.1:0-891 GCF_013096875.1 Geobacillus sp. DSP4a
ATGAACCTCCCCCACTTATCGAAGTGGGGGTTTCCTGTTTCCCCTTCGGAGGTGGATGCATGATAGGCTGGTTGGCAGCCTATCTGCAGGCAACACCTGGCACCCGTCCCGTTGGGAGCCACAGGCAACATGAGTATCCATGATACTCAAGGGCGGGAACTCGCCATCTACGACTTCATACCTAAGCAATCCGTCGATACGTAAACGGTTTGACCGTAAATTCCAATGGGCGGATTTCACCATAATATACTTTGGCAAATAAATTCATTGCCCCATGGATATCACGGTGTCGTTTGTACCCGCATTGACATGTATAATTTCTAGAAGAAGATTTATTTTTCTTCCCGCAAACAGGGCATGTTTGCGAGGTATAACTTTCATCTTTTTTCTCGATTTGAATTCCTTCGGCATTCAATTTGTATTTGAGATAATCAAATAATTTTCCAAACGACCAATTGGATAATTTCTGATTGGTCTTTTTGTTTCGTTTCTTTTTCGTATTCCGTTGGATTCCTTCGATATCTCCAATGACGACTTCTTTCACTTGGTTTTCCAAACACCAACGAACAAATTGTCTCGTGGTTTTGTGCAGTGCATCCTTTAGTTGTGCCTCTGATTTCGAAAGTACATATTGTTTCGCCCGATTGTACTTTTTCCATTGTTTGGAGCCTTTTTTGCATCTGCTCATGAGTTTTTGCAGTTCTTTTAATTTCTTGTTTCTCAACCGATGAATGCTTCTTATTTTTCTTCCCGTGATAATGAGGCTTTCCCCATTTTCACAAATGGCTGCGATGGTGTGAATTTCCCCTGGGTCAATAGCAACACGGTTTTTACATGGATTTTCTTTTGGTTTTTTCCCATCTTCATACGATAAACAAAGCCACAAACCAC
>NZ_SDLD01000148.1:0-884 GCF_013096875.1 Geobacillus sp. DSP4a
GAGCGTGCAAACGTTCCGAAAGAATGTGCAAAATCCGGAACAATCCGCAAAAATTTTGCACATTATTTCCGAATCCGCCTGAAATAATTTGAAAAAGGGATTCTGAAATAATGTGCTAGTTTACACTGTAGTAAAATGAAAGTGCTCTTGCATGGGGATTCTCCTTTCGAATGGTAGGTCGCACTTTCATTCTACAGGAGATTCGCCAGCAAGGGCTATTTTTATGCTTGCTCAAGTTTATCTAGCACCACGGGTATATATATTGTTTTTTAGCATCGTTATTTTTAACGATGCTTTTTTATATAGGTTTGTTAAATATTGTTAATAATTTGGGATATTTTCTAAAAAAATTAGCCAAATATTACTATAAATTCAGAAAATACATTCCAATTCCAGTACTTAAGTGCTATAATTTTTTTTTTGGCAAATAAGAAAATTTTTTGGGGGGAATACCATTGAAATTAGCAGTTCGTTTCATCGTTGCTTTGTTTCTGTTATTTGGTTTAGCAGCTTGCAACCAGGAAAAAGCATCAAAAAAACGGAAAAAAATGTCTCAACCGAGGAAAAAGCGAACGAAAATAAAAAAGTGCAAGTAAAAAACAAACAGAAGAACAAGAAGTGAGTAGTACCGATCTAGTAGGTAATTGGTTGTCTGGCGAAGGTCCTAGAACAAACACTTTTATAAAAATTAAGAAAAAAGGCAACGAAATGACAATGAGCTCCCATAAAGACGATAATTGGGTAGATATGATTTTTAGTAACTATTCAGCCACATCATAAAGTGAGCTGAATATTTTTTGCTTTTCCTGTCCATGATGTGAATATTGATAGACAAGGAGGTGAATCGCATGTTGACGGTACAACAAGCTGTATTTACAGTTGAA
>NZ_SDLD01000149.1:0-877 GCF_013096875.1 Geobacillus sp. DSP4a
AAGCCCTCGATCGATTAGTATCCGTCAGCTCCACGTGTCGCCACGCTTCCACCTCGGACCTATCGACCTCGTCATCTTCGAGGGATCTTACCCGCCTGACGCGGTGGGAAATCTCATCTTGAGGGGGGCTTCACGCTTAGATGCTTTCAGCGCTTATCCCGTCCGCACATAGCTACCCAGCGGTGCCCCTGGCGGGACAACTGGTACACCAGCGGTGCGTCCATCCCGGTCCTCTCGTACTAAGGACAGCTCCTCTCAAATTTCCTGCGCCCGCGACGGATAGGGACCGAACTGTCTCACGACGTTCTGAACCCAGCTCGCGTACCGCTTTAATGGGCGAACAGCCCAACCCTTGGGACCGACTACAGCCCCAGGATGCGATGAGCCGACATCGAGGTGCCAAACCTCCCCGTCGATGTGGACTCTTGGGGGAGATCAGCCTGTTATCCCCGGGGTAGCTTTTATCCGTTGAGCGATGGCCCTTCCATGCGGAACCACCGGATCACTAAGCCCGACTTTCGTCCCTGCTCGACCTGTCCGTCTCGCAGTCAAGCTCCCTTGTGCCTTTGCACTCTCCGAATGATTTCCAACCATTCTGAGGGAACCTTTGGGCGCCTCCGTTACCTTTTGGGAGGCGACCGCCCCAGTCAAACTGCCCGCCTGACACTGTCTCCCACCCCGATCAGGGGTGCGGGTTAGAACTTCAATACCGCCAGGGTGGTATCCCACCGCCGCCTCCACCGAAGCTGGCGCTCCGGCTTCCCAGGCTCCCACCTATCCTGTACAAGCGATACCAAAATTCCATATCAGGCTGCAGTAAAGCTCCACGGGGTCTTTCCGTCCTGTCGCGGGTAACCTGCATCTTCACAGGTAGTAT
>NZ_SDLD01000014.1:0-63897 GCF_013096875.1 Geobacillus sp. DSP4a
TCCGACGTTGTACATGTTCTTGGCAATATGGCACAGTTCTCGAAGAGTCAAGTATTCTTCTTTGGTCAAACCATTTAGCTGTTGTTTGATACAAAAATACATTTTTTCACCTCCCATCTAACTATATTATACTATATTTTACTGAATCTATCCTAATTTTCAGCAAAATATAGTTAAGGCGATTCATCTCCCACTTACTCCGCTTCGCTTCGTTGAAGTGGGAGTCTTCTCGCCTAATTAAGATAAATCATATGCATCATCTAACGTTAATTTTCTTAATATTAAACGTTCAGTAGTAAGTGTAGGCAAATCCCCAAATACATCTTTAATCTTCAAATTCCTCAACCCTTTCTATACCTATATTTTAATATTCCTTCTGTGTCTTAAAACACTTATATAGGTGCAACCAAAACGTTTAACATATCTTTGACAGAAAAGCCTCTTATCGATTTTTCGACTGTCGAGGGCAAGCCTTTGCTTGCCTCCGTCACGCCAAGGCATGACGGACGACTGAACAACCACCCGCTTCTCAGACCCATACATGGGGCTGAAAGCGGTGTTGTTCGGTCACTCGACAGTCGGATGCAATGACCGGCAAAGACGAAAACAGCTGGTGCAGTAGCCTTTGTTCAAGCATTCTATCCTGCGTGCTTCCCTCAAGGGAGCGACATTCCGTAGTGCACCAGACTACTGGGGTCCGTCTATATATCGGACTTTTACGTACCATAGATACAACGACCTCATGACCCCAGCTGCAAGGAGACCATTCGACAGAAGGTTGTTTTCATCCTTCCGATGGTGACGAAATTTTTTTGTCATGGGAGTCTATGTAATACGTCGAGATCGGAAAAACGTTTCATCGCCTCTAAAAATCAAAGACCCAACGCCTTTTATGACGGCGTCAGGCCTTACAAGCGACTACAGTTCCCCGCTTAGACGGGAGTCTTTGTTCGTGAGCCGCAAAAAGATCAGGTAAACGAGTCCAATCGCGATCCAAATCAATCCGAGCTTTTTGCTGAGCGGGTCCAGGTTCATCCATACATAGCCGATGATAACAAAACCGATGAGCGGAAACAAGAGATGATTGATATAATCGTTACTCTTTTGTTTGCGCAAGAAATAGTTCATCACTGATACATGCAAAAAGAGGAAAGCCGTCAGGGCGCCAAAGTTGACAAGCGAAGCGAGTTTATCAATTTGTGAGGCGAACACCGTCGTGACAATGAGCGAAATCACAGCTACAAGCAATGTGCTGACGTATGGCGTTTGAAATTTCGGATGCACTTTAGCCAGCACACTGGGCAGTTTACGGTCGCGACCCATGCTGTACAAAATGCGAGAGATGGCTGCCTGGGCGACGAGCGCGTTTGCGATCCCCCACGAAAGCGCGGTAGCGACGATCGTTGTCCATTTTAACCATGGTCCGCCTGCCAGCTCCGCAATCTGATAAAACGCCACGTCCGCATTTTTAAACGTCGTATAATCAGGCCAAATGAGAGCAGCGACCCATGTTTGCACGATGAAAAGCGCACCGACAACGAGCAAAGCGAAAATGATCGCTTTGCCGATCGATGATTTCCCGTCCCTTGTTTCCTCAGCCAGCGTCGACACCGCATCAAAACCAAGGAAGCTCAAGACGGCCACCGACACCGCCCCCATCACCGTCCCCATGCTGAAATGGTTCGGATCGTACAACGGTTTGAACGTAAACTGCGCTCCATTGACGCCTTTTATAATCGCAATCATTCCTGTGATCACAAACACTGCAAGGACGATGAGCTCTAAAACAACAATCACTTTGTTCGCTTTGGCCGTCATCTCGATTCCAAGAATATTAATGATCGTATTCATGCCAATGAACAGAATGAGCCACACGGAAATCGGCACTTGCGGCACAATATCGGCTAAGGCAGCAGCGCTGACCAAATAGAGAAGAGCCGGAACGAAAATGTAATCAAGCAAAATGACCCAGCCTGCCATAAAACCGACATATTCATTCATTCCCCGCTGGGCGTAAGAATACACCGAACCAGCGATTGGAAACGCTTCGGCCATTCTAGCGTAGCTCAAGGCGGTGAAAATCATCCCCACCATTCCGATTAAGTATGCTAAGGCGACCATCCCTTTTGACCCTTGCGCTACATACCCGTAAATGCCGAAAGGAGCGATCGGCACCATGAACACCATTCCGTAAATCAACAAATCAACAAATGTGAGCGACCGTTTTAATTCCTGTTTATAACCGAGCGACTCAACCGATGTGTTCGTTTCAAGTTGCGCCATCGCCGTTCCCTCCTCAATCCTCAAATAGGCGGATGCCATACGCTTCAAGCACAAATCGCGGTACAAAGAAACGCGCCGTGACGAGCGGGTCAACGACTTGGCTGATTTGTGTCTGACCGGCAGCGCTGAGCACCATCGTCAAATGGTTCAGCGTCAACGGAGTATGCGGCAACAGCAAATCAACCATTTCCTCAACCGACTGTTTGACCGCTTCATCCAACGTTTTGGCCGAGACGATCGTCGCAATGCCATCATCGTTTTGCAACAGTGGATGGTTGAGCGAATATCCTTTCATCACCCGGACGGTGACCGTCACTTCCCCCGGGATTTCAATGCCCGACACACCGATTTCGCCGTCCCCCATCGCCGCATGCAAGTCACCCAATGCAAACAATGCACCTTTTACAAATACAGGAAAATAAACGGTTGCTCCTGTTGTAATGAGCTTTGTATCCATATTGCCTCCATGCGGCCCGGGCGTCCCGCACGACACATCCTCACCGCTCGGCGCTACCCCGATGACGCCAATCATTGGATTTAATGGAATAGAAAGATGCTCGTCAAATATAGCCCGGTTTTCTTCTACTGGAATCATTTTTGCCTCAAACTGCGGAATCCGGTCTCCAAGCACCCCGAGCCCTGGTCCGACAGCCATGACCCCCTGTCCTTTGAGGCGAATCTGTTCAATTTTTACCGCTAAAATGTCACCGGGTTCCGCCCCTTCAATATAGATCGGTCCGGTCGCCGGATTGATATGATTCCAATCGATCGAGTCAAACGGCGTTTCGCTTGAAGTAATTTGATTTTGGAAACAGTCGTACGTTTCGATGACAAACGTTTCCCCTGACTGGACTGTTCGAACCGGTTGGTGGTTTTTGCTAAATGAATAAATGGCCGTTGTGCATGGAACAAATGACATGTCCGCTTTCCTCCCTTTCGTTTTTGTCTCATTATAACAGGGAGCAAACAAACTGTTTTGCATTTTTTTGATTCATTTTTGTTACTTCTTTATTTTTTGAATTAATCGATAAATCTGAGTAAACAAGAAACCGCCAATCCCATTCCATGCTATGGCCTCCAGCACGTTATGGCGCATTCCCCATCGCCAGGCGATCACAAACAAACATACCCATCCGATCATGCCTATAACCCCCATCGGTTTCTCTCCTGTCCGTAAAGCAGCCAACCCAAAACACGAGGAGGCAAGCAAGGCGGTCGAAAACATGACCATCCGCATCGGAAGAAGAGGAGCAATAAAAAAGAGGGCTAGTACAAGCAAAAAAGAGATGACATATGTCCATGAGAGATGCCTGCTCCACCTGTGCCAAAAAATTTGCACAACGGAATGCAAGGAAAGGGATAAGCTAAGTGACAACGCCGCCAGAAAGGCAATAGTAAGCGGCCAAGCAATCAAGACAGAAGAATGAAGCAGCCACCGTTTCAGTATGGCGGCAGTCGAAGCGGCCGCCGCATACGGGACGCATAAGGCTGCGACGGCCAACGGAAGCGGAGCAAGGCAAAACGCGGCCATAGAAAACGTCAGCGCAACGCGTTCTTTTTTCAATATTGATGCAATATCCCATACATACTCGTCGGCCAACCATTGCCCGGCAGCCGCCGCCAGCACAGCCCAAAATAACACGAACAACGAAACCATGTTCACATCGAGGGAAGCTGGGACAGTGCGTACAATCATCTCATATTGCCGCGCCACACCACCCGTTAGATAATAGGCAAACGGAACCATTCCCATCACTATATAAACAATGTATAGCAGAACCGTTCCGATTTTCCGCATCCCCAACCAACCGGCGAGCACGGTAAACACGTACACATAGACGAACCAAATGAATAAAAAAGTCGGAGAAAAACGAAAGAGTTGCTGCAACAAATAGGCACATAACACGACAACGGTAAGCAGCCGGCCGATCGAAAGAAGGCGAACAAAAAACCGAAAGAAAAACAAAGCCCGCGCCGTAAAACAGCAGTCCGGCCAGCGATCCCCTTCCTTTGTTAGGGAACGATAGCGCACGGCCGCTGCTGAACGCCAAAGCACAAAAACGGCGGCCCATACCGCCATAGCCGTCACCACCCCCGCCGCCACTCCGCCATGAATAAAAGCATAGCATCCAAACAACAGCAGCTCCCCGGATGCAAAACGCAGTAACAGAGCATTGACCCCCTTGCTTAATCCAAGCGCCTCCGCTCCGATAAAACTGCGGCGACCAATATGCGGCACAGCAGCAAGCAGCAGTACGCATGCCATGAATAAAAGCATATACCAGTCCATTATCCATTGGTCTCCTTATACTTCGTAGGCGGGATGCCGACATATTTTCGAAACAAATGACTGAAATGATGTTGACTAGAAAATCCTGTCTCCTCAGCAATGCGTGCCATGGACCAATCCGGCTTTTTGGTCAACAGCTCTTTCGCCTTTTCAATCCGATATCGATTGACGTAATCCTTAAAATGGATGCCGATCTCCTCAACAAACAGCCTGCTCAAATAGGCTGGATGTACATGCACGGCAGCGGCTACCTCGGTTAAGCTGATTTTTTGCGCATAATGACAGTGCACATATTCGAGCGCCGCGCGGATGAGCGGGGACGAGACGAGCGCTTCCGGATGCTTTTGTTCAAATTTCGACAGCGCTTGATCAAACTCGCTCTCGATGAGCGGCTTCACCAAGTAGTCGAGCACTTCAAGCTGAATCGCCCGTTTGGCATAAGCAAAATCTTGGTAGGCTGTGATAATGATCAAGGCTAGATCGGGCTGTTTTTGTTTGAGCTCATAGGCCAAATCCAACCCGGACTGTCCAGGAAGGTGGATATCGATCAGCGCCAGCCGGAAGCGATGGGATGCGGCCAACCGTTTCGCCTCTGCGGCATCCTCCGCCGGCCATACTTCCCAATGCGGATATTTCCGCTTCACCAAATACGTGAGTTGTTCCAATTCTAAATATTCATCATCGACAATCAACACCTTCATCGTTTATCCCTCATCCCCTGGAACATACGGCCAAACGACAAGCGCCTCTGTCCACCCGCGCTCATCTTTTTGCAACACGAGCTGAGTTGGCAAATCAAACAAAAGAGCAAACCGCTTGCGCAAATTATCCAAGCCGACACCTCCATTCGCGATGGATAACTCCTTCCCTTCATTGCCATTATCGCAGACGCGCAAATATACCCAGTTGCCTTGGCGTCGAAAATCGATCGCCAAACATTTTTCACCCGCTTTTTTCTCAAGGCCATGTTTGAATGCGTTTTCCACCAGCGTTTGCAACGTATAAGAAGGAATGAGCGCACGCTCTCCATCCGGATCCATTTGCACCGACACCGACAGCCGTGAACCGAAGCGAAGTTGCTGCACCGCTAGATAGTTGCTTGTATGCGCCCATTCTTGTTTGAACGGAATAAGCGGCTGTTTCGTCTCATAGCTATCACGCAAAAACAGCGCAAAATGCTCCATTCCCCGAATCATTTCTTCATTTTTTCCTAAGCGCGCCAAGGATAAGAAAGCGTTCAACGCATTGAAAAAGAAATGCGGTCGGATTTGTTGATGGAGCTGCATATACTTGCTTTCTTGAAGTTCTTTTTCCAATCGAAGGCGCGCATGTTCCAACTGCCAATAATCCACTTCTTTTTCTGCTACCCCCAACAGCGCCAACACTGTCAACGATACAAGCGGCAACAATACGCTGAAAATGAGAATGAGATGAAATAATGGCTCGGCAATCATCAATATTCTCCCCGCCACTCGCAATGCTTTCCCATTTGTTTTTTCATTTTATCACAAATTTGTTCTTTCATTTGATCACAAAATAAATAGAGGCGGCGGTACAAGGCAAATGTTTCCCACATCCGCAAACTTATTTTTCCATCATCTTAGCTCCCATCCTATCCTCTCCCGGCAAAAAAACGCCCCAAAAGCGAATGCTTTTGGGACCGACTGATCATATTCCACTTTATCTCAACGGCGATCTTGCCATGCGAATATACGTATGGCGTCTGCCGCGAATGGCGATCGAATACGCCATAATATTCTCTGGAACAGCGATGCCATGATAGCCAGCGTCGCCGATATGATGTAGATCCGCCCCAGCCATTTTGCTTGCAAGCGCGATTTGACGAATCGTACTCTCGTCAGCTCCTTCTTGGCTTGTGCCGATCGTCAGCATCGCAAGCGCCCCATGTTCATGCGCCACCTGAACAAGCTTCTCTGTCTTGTCTAATGTCACCCCCGGCACCGTTCCAGGAGCCGGCATCAAAACGACATCCGCACCAGCGTGAATGAAACGCACCACCACTTCTTCCGATACGATCCCGCTTCCCGCTTCATCGGCAACGCCTGCCGCGTGCATTTTCCCAGCCATCACGAGAGCATCCTCGCCTAAAATGGACCGCGCCGTTTCGATGGCTTTCACAATCTCATCATTCGTCACGCCTGTTTTCGGGTTTCCGGTTAGGCAAACAAAATCAAATCCTAGCTGTTTTGCTTGTTGCAGCGACTCGGCCGTTGCCATTCTCCCTTTTGGCGGCGTCGCAAGCTCCTCAAGCTGTTTTGCATTTGGGTCAACCGGCTCCAAATTGACGCCAACCGGGCGCCCTGTCAACTGCTTTAACCGTTCCACCATTTGATTCGGTTCGTTCGTGTCCAACCCGTTCACAACCGGCCGGAACACATCGAACCAATTCAACAGCAACAAATCCGCCCCAAACGCCGTGGCCAGTTCGGCGTTGGTGACCGCCGGATACAGCGGCGCAAATTCCCCGACGACTTCCGCGACGATCACCCTGCCTTCTGACGCTTGAATCGATTGTTTTAACTGTTTTCCTGTCATCCGACGAAAATCGGAGGCGTTGCAATCCAACAGCCGCTTCACCGGAGCTCCCCCTTTCTGGCGTCCCTTAAAAGAACGGCTTCGTTGTTCCTTATTTTCTCATAGCGTTGGCCAGAAATTCGACATCCGTGCCAACGACCACTTGCAAATCCGTTTGGTTGAGGCGAAGCACGCCTTTCGCTCCCAAACGTTTCAATTCTGCTTCGTTGACTTTTGACATGTCTTTCACTTTTAGGCGCAAGCGTGTGACACAATTGTCAATTTGCGCGAGATTATCTTTTCCTCCTAACGCCTCGATATATTTTGCAGCAAGGTCCTCATATTTGACGCCCGACTGCGCGGCACCGCTGTCGGTAAACTCGCCTTCTACGTCGTCTTCACGCCCCGGTGTTTTTAAATCCAGCTTCGTAATCAAGAAATAGAAGACAACGAAATAGATCACGGCATAGATGAATCCTTGAACAATCAACAAATACGGTTTTTGCGCAATGCCGTAGTTTAAGAAAAAGTCAATCGCACCGGCTGAGAACGTAAACCCGTGATGGATATCAAGCGCCGTCGCCACCGCGAGCGACAAGCCGGTCAACACGGCATGAACGACGTACAAGAGCGGCGATAAAAACATAAACAAAAATTCAATTGGCTCCGTAATCCCGGTTAAAAATGACGTCAACGCCACGCCAAGGAGCGCGCCCGCGACCGCTTTGCGCCGCTCTTTTTTCGCCGCGGCGATCATCGCCAGCGCTGCCGCCGGGAGACCGAACATCATCACCGGGAAGAAGCCGGCCATAAAAATGCCCGCATCCGGGTCACCGGCGAAAAAGCGGCTTAAATCGCCAGTTTTGCCGTTATATTCGCCAAAGACAAACCAGACAAAACTGTTTAACACATGGTGCAATCCGACCGGAATCAGCAGCCGGTTTAAGAATCCAAAAATGCCGACGCCAACAGCACCGGCGCCAACGATCCAATGGCCGACCGCATTAATGCCGTCTTGAATCGGCGGCCAAATGTAGCCGAAAACGAGAGCAAGCACGAGCATAACAAGCGATGTCACGATCGGCACAAACCGCCGGCCGCCGAAAAAGCCGAGCCAGTCGGGCAACTTGATATCATGATAACGGTTGTATAAAAGCCCGGCGATCACCCCGGAGATCATGCCGCCTAATACAGACATGTTGATGTCTTTATCAATCGCGGCAGCGCCTTTCGTCAAAACAAAATAGCCGATCGCCCCAGCGAGTGCGGCGGCGCCGTTGCCGTCCTTTGAAAAGCCGATGGCGACGCCGATGGCGAAAATCAACGCCAAGTTGGAAAACACCGCATCACCTGCAGCAGCGATAAATGGAATATCTAATAAGTCCGGCTGGCCGAGCCGAAGCAACAATCCAGCCGCCGGCAAAACAGCAATCGGCAGCATTAACGCTTTTCCGAGACGCTGCAAAAATCCTAACATAACCATTCATTCCTCCCTTTTTATTTTCGCCGTTCCATTTCAACGATGAATTTGTACCGATCGCCGCGGTACACCGATTTGACGACTTCGAGCGGCCGGCCGTCGACAAGTTGCGTGCGGCGCTCAAGCAGCAACACCGGAGCCCCTTCTTTCATCTTCAGATGCTCCGCCTCCACCTTGCGGGCGACAGATGCTTCCAATGTTTGAACAGCGGAGCCGATGATCATCCCTTTTTCTTTTTCGATAAATTCATAGACGGAACCGCTTACAACATCACGCGTCAGCCCGGGAACAAGATGGACGGGAATGTAGAGCGTCTCCAGCGCCATCGGCGAACCGTCGGCTAAACGGAGGCGGCGAATTTCGTAAAGAGCGTCCCCTTCCTTAACAGCGAGCCATTCGGCCAGTTTCCCGGAAGCCGGCACCGTTTCAAAGCCAAGAACGATGGTGTCCGGCTCCATGCCGCGCGCCCGCATATCTTCGGAAAAGCTCGTCAGTCCTTTCAACGGCTGCTCGATTTTTTGGGCGGCGACAAATGTTCCTTTCCCGCGCCGGCGGATGAGATAGCCATCGTTCACTAAATTGTTGACCGCCTGCCGAACGGTCATCCGGCTGATGTCATACATTTCCGCCAACTCGCGCTCAGACGGGATCATCTCGCCCGGCTGCCACTCCCCTTTTTCGATCTTTTCTTTCATATATTGCTCGAGCTGATAGTAAATCGGAATCGGCGATTGTTTATCGATCATGGCGCATCCACCCGCCGCTTTTCCTTCGGAATGAGCGAGAGCGCCTCCCGGTCGGCGATGATCGTCACGTCCGGATGAAGGTGAAGCGCGGAAGCCGGCAAGTCCGGGGTGACAACGCCCTCTAAAAGCCGAGCCATGGCCTCTGCTTTTTCTCGTCCCGACGCCAACAGCACGAGGCGGCGGCTGCGCAAAATGGTCGCAATCCCCATCGTAATGGCACGGCGCGGCACGTCATCAAGCGATGGGAAAAAGCGGGCGTTCGCTTCCCGTGTCAACTCGGTCAGCTCGACGACGTGGGTGGCTGTCGAAAACGGCGTCCCAGGCTCGTTGAACCCGATATGGCCGTTGCGGCCGATGCCCAAGAGCTGCAAATCGATGCCGCCCACTTCATCGATGAGCCGTTCGTAGCGGCGGCATTCTTCGTCAAGATCAGCGGCCAAGCCGTTCGGCACATGCGTCTCGTGAAGCGGGATGTCAAGCTTTGAAAACAAATGCTCATTCATATAATGGCGATAGCTGTTCGGATGATCCGGACCAAGGCCGACATACTCATCCAAATTGACCGTGCGCACAAGCCGATACGATGTCCCATGCTGCCGATGATCGGCGGCCAATTCGCGGTACACGCCGAGCATCGTCGAGCCGGTCGCCAAGCCGAGAACGGCGTTCGGCTTTTCCTTGACTTGTTTGATGATGATGTCCGCCGCTTGGCGGCTCATCTCTGCGTAGTCAGCAGCTTTCAAAAGCTTCAAAGCCATCGCTCTTCACCCCTTTCATCCTGCTTGCGATAGGCAAGGGCGCCACGGCAAAACGTCATCATGACTTCATATCGTTCATTCAACACGACGACATCGGCGTCTTTGCCGGGCCGCAAGCTGCCTTTCCGATCAAGCACGCCAAGCTGTTTCGCCGGATTCCAGCTCGCCATGCGGATCACCTCTTCAAGCGTGCAGCCAGTATAATCGAGCACACGGCGGATGGCCTCGCCAAGCTTGAGCACGCTTCCCGCCAGCGTGCCATCGGCAAGCCGCGCCTCTTGGCCCCGAACAGTCACCTCTTGGCCGCCAAGTTCATATCGCCCATCACCTAGACATTTCGCCCGCATGGCATCGGTGATTAATATGAGCCCATCGCTTCCTTTATTCCGGTAAGCGAAGCGGACCATCGGCGGCGCGACGTGCAGCCCATCGGCGATCAGCTCGCACATCACTTCTTCAAACATAAGCACCGCACCGGCGACACCCGGTTCACGGTGATGGATGCCGCGCATCCCATTGAACAGGTGGGTCGCATGCGTCACCCCTGCATGGACCGCCGCTTTTACTTCGTCGTAAACGGCATCGGAATGGCCGATCGAAGCGATCACACCCGTCTGTTTCAAGTAGGAGGCAAGTTCCAGCCCCCCGTTCCGCTCCGGGGCAAGCGTGACAAGGCGGATATGGCCGCCCGCCGCCTTTTGCCAGTGCTGGAACAGTGAGATGTCCGGATCGGCGAGATGGCGCGGGTGCTGCGCCCCGGCGCGCTTCGGCGACAAAAACGGTCCTTCCAGATGAACACCGAGCACTTCGGCCGCTCCCGGCCTGTTCGCCTCCGCCATATAGCGAGCGACGTTGCGAAGCGCGGCTTCGATTTGTTCGCTTGGCGCTGTCATCGTCGTCGCCAAAAAGCTCGTCGTCCCTTCCGCCGGCAAGGCGTTGGCCATCTTGTAAAGCGCCTCCGGGGTCGCATCCATGACATCCGCCCCAGCCGCCCCATGAATATGGACATCGATGAATCCCGGCACGATGGAAAACCGTGAGGAAAGCTCGATCACTTCCGCCCCTGCATCAGTTGGGCACGACGACATCGGCCCGATCGCGGCCACTTTTTCCCCTTCGATCAGCACATACCCTTGTTCAATGTTTCCTGTTTCTGCATACACCGCGGCATTTTTCAATATCCACCGCTTCATCGCGATTCCCCACTTTCTGTATCTCATTATAACATTATATATTCTAGTTGTCTATACCACTAAAACAAATCCGTCAACCAGTTCGCTTCAGCATGAAAGAAGCAGGGAAGCCGTGGCTTCCCCGCTCTTCCAAACGGCGCTACGCTCCTTTCGGTCCGCGGGCCGGCAAATAAAACGAAAACGTCGTTCCTTCGTTCAGTTTGCTGTGAACGGTAATGAGCCCTTTATGCGCTTCGACGATGTTTTTGGCGATGGCAAGGCCTAACCCGGTGCCGGAACGGCCACGCGTGCGCGCTTTATCGGCTTTGTAAAACCGTTCAAACACAAACGGCAAATCCTCTTCGGGAATGCCGGAACCAGAGTCTTGGACATGGATCGTCACGCCGTCGCCGCTTGGTTCGATGATGAGGCGAACTGTGCCGCCCGATTCCGTATGGCGGATGGCGTTGTCAATTAAGTTCGTCAGCACCTGTTCGATCCGATCCGGATCGAGAGCGATTTCGATGTCCCGATCGCGAAACTCGGCTGTCAGCTCAATCTGCTTTTCTTTCGCCAGCCCGTAAAACTTGCGGATCACCCGCTCGATGTAAGGAACAAGCTTGACTTGTTCGTACTCTAGCTCGATATGGCCAGCTTCCATGCGCGCCAAGTCAAGCAAATCGTTAACAAGGCGGCCCATGCGCAGCGACTCGTCATAAATGACTTTCGCCATCTCTTTCTTCTCTTCTTCGCTCGCCGCGATATCGTCGATGATCGCCTCGCTGTAGCCTTGAAGCATGGCAATCGGCGTGCGCAATTCGTGCGAAACGTTGGCGATAAAGTCTTTGCGCAGCTTGTCAAGCCGCCGCTCTTCGGTCATGTCGCGCAAAACAGCCACCGCGCCGCGCACCATCGTTTTGCCGTACAGCGGCGTCATTAAAATGACCCACGTCCGCCCCTGCAGCGTCACTTCGGTCGATTGCTCCTTCTCCTCGCGAACGACGCGGGCGAACAGCTCTTTCACTTGCGGCGGCAACGGCGCCATCGCTTCCGCGTCGTTTCCTTGCTCAAAATACCACGCCTGCAAAAACCGCTCAGCCGGCGGGTTCGTAATCAAGATTTCCCCGTCGCGGTTAAACGTCAAGACGCCGTCGGCCATGCTGCTTAAAATGCTGGCGAGCTGTTCTTTTTCCTGGTTTAAGGCGTTGATGTTAAACTGCAGACGCCGTCCCATTTGGTTGAACGCCATCGCCAGCCCACCGATCTCATCGTTCGTTAAAATCGGCACTTTCATATCGAAATGGCCCCGCGCCATTTCGAACGCGGCTTGCCGCATTTTCCGGAGCGGAGCGGTGATGCGCGTCGACAAGAAAAAGGCAAAAAACGTCGTCATGACAATGGCGATAAACGCGGCAAGAAAAATGAGCTCTTTCGTCCGCTCCGTCGCGTCGGCGATCGCCTCGAGCGACTGATAGATAAACACAGCTCCTCGGCTGCCATCCGGCATCGACATCGGCACGCCGACAATGATCATATCACGGGGCAGCTTTTCTTTTGGATGCCGCTCCAGCATATACAAACGCTTTTTCACCGTTTTCCCATCTGTCAGCACACGCCGCAAGTCCCGATCTTGGCGGATCGACGACAGCGGCATATTGTCCAAACCAGCATCGCCAGGCGAATACCAATAGTGCGACTCATCGGCGACGATGACGGCTTTCGTTCGATTGTCCACAAGCGTCCAAGCGATCGAGCGGGCAAGCTGCTCATCGCGGTAATCGTGCATCACCTCGGCCACTTTTGTCGCCAGGCGGGTCAAGTCGTTTTCCGCTTCCTGCACATAATAATCTTCCAAAAATTTAATAAGCAAAATGCTTAAAATAAACAGCACGCACGAAACGAGCAACAAAATCGTAAACCATAGCTTGCCGACGACGCTGCGAAACAGCCACATCAGTCGTTCACTGCCTCAAACTTGTAGCCGACGCCCCAGACGGTGACGATCATTTTTCCCGCCTGCGGCGACGCTTTATTCAACTTTTCGCGCAACCGTTTAATGTGGGTGTCGACCGTGCGCAAGTCGCCGAAAAATTCGTAATGCCATACTTCCTTCAACAGCTGTTCGCGGTCGAACACTTTGTCGGGCGAGCGGGCCAGAAAGAGAAGCAGCTCATATTCTTTCGGCGTTAAGCTGACTTCCTTGCCGTCGACCGTCACCCGGTGGGCATCGTTGTCAATCGTCAAATGCGGAAACACAAGCACGTCTTTCGCCGTCGTCTCCACCGGCGCGTAGGGGGCGTTCGCCGCGCGGCGCAACAGCGCTTTTACGCGCAGCACGACTTCGCGCGGACTGAACGGCTTGACGATGTAATCATCCGTGCCGACTTCAAACCCTTGCACGCGGTTGGATTCTTCGCCTTTTGCCGTCAACATGATGATCGGCGTCGTTTTTTGCTCGCGGATTTCTTTGCACACCTCAATTCCATCTTTGCCCGGCAGCATCAGATCGAGCAAAATGACGTCATAATCATTCGTCAACGCCTTCTCCAACGCTTCATTGCCGTCGCCGGCCTCATCGATCACATAGTTTTCCCGCTCCAAATACATTTTCAAGAGCCGCCGGATGCGCTCTTCATCGTCAACCACTAAAATACGGATGGTTTTTTCTTGTTTTTCCAATGCTTTGCACCCTCCTATCATCAATGGAAACACTCCCTATTTTCTAGTTTACCGAAAAACCGGATGCTCGCCAACAGAGCATCCGGTTGTTTTCCATTATGTTCCGGCGTACGAGTGCAATCCCGCAATGACGAGGTTGACCGCCACTAAGTTAAACATAATAATGGCAAAGCCGATGACGGCGAGCCATGCCGACTTTTCACCATGCCAGCCTTTTGACAAACGAAGGTGCAAAAAGGCAGCGTAAAACAGCCAAGTGATCAGCGCCCATACTTCTTTCGGGTCCCAGCCCCAAAAACGCGTCCAGGCGATTTGCGCCCAAATCATGGCAAAAATGAGCGCCCCGAGCGTAAACACCGGAAAGCCGATCGCCACCGCCCGATAGCTGATCTCATCGGTCAGATCCAAGTTAACGTTCTTCACGAGCGGCTTGAGTGCGGCGGCAACGCGCTTGCGCAAGAGAAGCCGAAGCATGATGTACAGCGCCGTTCCGGCTATGAGCGACCAGATGACCGTATTGAGCTTTCTTGCATTGATGATCGCCGGCATCTCAACAAGCGGCTCCATGCGGCCGGCGCTTTCTTTCATAAGCTCCCCTTTGTGCGGCCCAACGAGCGCCGGCATATCGTAGATGACCTCAACCGTCTGCTTGTTTTTGTCGACCCACGTGAACTTCGCTTCATACCCAGAAAGACCGAACGCTGTCGAAACGATGACAAAGCCGAGCGTAGTAATTAAGCAAAACATGACCACTTCGAGCCAAAACGTCCGTTTCGACGGCTTCGATTGATCGACGACGCGAATCAAATAGATGAGCCCAGCGACAAAGCTGATGGCCAAAATCGCTTCACCAGCCGCCGCCGTCGTCACATGGATGTGCAGCCAATCGCTTTGCAAGGCGGGAATGAGCGGCGAAATTTCCCGCGGAAACATGCTCGCATAGGCGATGATCAGCAACGCGACCGGAAGCGCAAACAGGCCGAGCACGCTCAACCGGTAAATGAAATAAACAATGATAAAAGCAGCGACAAGCATCATGCCGAAAAACGTTGTAAACTCGAACAAATTGCTCACCGGAGCATGCCCGGCAGCGATCCAGCGCGTGATGAAATACCCGACCTGGGTGAGAAAACCGATGATCGTCACGGCAATGCCAAGCTGCGACCAACGATCCTTTCCTTGCCGCTCCTTCCGTTTGTCGCGAATGGCGCCGCCAAAAAAAAACGTGCCGATCAAATATAACACAAACGAAATATAGAGCAATGTGCTGCTAAGCTGTGCCATGCGCTTGTCCTCCTTGTCCGGCTTTTTTCTCTTCCTCGAGCCGATCGGCCGGCATCGTTAAGCCGGTGCCGTCAAGCAGGCGGCGCAGCTCGTTTTTCAAGCCGAACCAGTTTTTATTCGTATGTGCGGCGATCCATAGCTCGCCGTTCACCCGCTGCACCCAAATGCGGCGGTGATTCCAATACATTCCTTGGATGAGCCCGATCATGAAAATCGCGCCGCCCACCCCTAAAATCCAAAGCGTGAAATCGCGGCGGACGGTCAAGCCGGAGACATTGCGCGTCTCAAGCCCCGCGAACGCCATTTTGTACTTGTTGTTGCCAAACGGTTCGATCGTTTGTTGGATGGCGACGAAGCTGACTTCCCCTTTCGGACGGTCCGGCGCATACATTTTAAAGACGAACGCCGGATTGTTCGGCACGCGCGATTTTGTCGACGGGTTGCCGTCTTCGTCAAACTCAAAGTCAGGAAAATAGCTTAATAGCTCGACGCGATACCCCCGTCCGAGGTCGTACGTTTCTTTTGGATCGTACAAGTCGATCGCTACCGTGCCGAACGTTTTTCCCGACTGTTTATCCGCCAGTTGGAACGACATCGTTTTCGGCTCGTTCAGCCGGAAATCGACTTGATAGAGTGCGTAATGGTTGAATTTCAGCGGTTCGTTGACGCGAATCGAATATTCTTTCACCTTTTCGAGCTTCGGTTTGGCGCCGGCGACTGTCGGGTCGACGCGCTTATACAAGACGACATTTGTCTGATAGTTTTCCGCAATCATGCCATCGCCGACACGGTCGATGGCGGCATTAAACACTTCATTGTCTTCACCTTTTTTGTACGTGTCAAAAATAAACTTTTCACTTTTTAAAAAGTACTGGCCGTCAGTCCCTGGGATTTCTTTCGTTTCCCCTTCGCGAATCCACATCACCTCATCAATGTACATGCCCGGCACCGAGCGAAGCATGGCCCCGATTAAGAAGATGATCAGGCCAACATGGTTCACATACGGTCCCCAGCGGGAAAAGCGCCCTTTTTCGGCGAGCAGATGGCCGCCTTCTTCGCGGATGCGGTATCGTTGCTTGGCGAGCCGCTCTTTCAGCAGAGCGACCGCCTTGTCCATATCGCCGACGCGCGAAACGCCAAACAACCGCTGCCGCTCCAAGAAATGCGGATGGCGCTTCACCCCTTGCCGCTTCAAGGCGCGGTAAAGCGGAACGACCCGGTCCAAGCTGCAAATGACAAGCGAAACGCCGATTAAGGCGATGAGCAAAATGTACCACCATGAGCCGTACAAGTTGTTAAAGCCGAGCTCATAATACAGCTTCCCTGCCCAACCGTACTGCTCTTCGTAGTATTCAGCCGGATTCACGTTCGGCGGGATATACATTTCTTGCGGAAAAATCGTACCGACGGCCGAAGCGATGAGCGTGATGACGATGAGCGCTACCCCAACTTTGACCGAGGAGAAAAACGCCCAAATTTGGTCGATGAATGTTCGCTTGTACGTTTGCGACCGGCGGGCGCTTCCTTCGTAGCGCATGTCCAAAATCAGTTTTTCTCCCAAATCAGCAAGCGGCTTGCCGCACGACTCACAAAACGCCGTGCCGTGCGGATTGACATGGCCGCATTCGCATTTGACGTGTTCCATGGCGCAAAACTCCTTACGGTTTGATGCTTTCCAAATGGCGTTGAATGTCTGCTTTTGTCATCGCGCCGGTGATGATTTTCTTCACTTCGCCGTTTTTGTCAATCAAAAACGTGGTTGGCAGCGGGCCGACATTATAGGCGTTCAACACTTGATCTTGACGGTCGATCACAATCGGAAATGTCAGGCCGAACCGTTCCGCGAACTTTTCAACGCTCAACTTCGGTTCACCGACATTGACAGCCAAAATTTCAACCCCTTGTTTTTTGTAAATCGGGTACAGCTCGTTCATATACGGCATCTCCCGCTCGCACGGCTTGCACCACGTTCCCCAAAAGTTCAAAAAAACGCCTTTGCCGCGATAGTCTGAAAGACGATGTTCATGCCCTTTCAAATCGGTCAGCACAAAATCAGGCGCCGTCGAACCAACAGCGACAGCCGTTTTCTCCGTGAAAAAATTCGTGTAAATCGTATAGCCGATCGCCGCCAAAAGCACGAGCAAAATAACCGTTCTCATCACTAAGCGCTGTTGTTTTTTCATCGTTCAAACCCCTTTACGTTTCTCCTCCCCCACAGCCAACGGTAGAGGGGAGGCAAGCGGTTCACAATCTCCCATTTTCCATTATAGCAAAGTTTTATTCAGCCTGCTGTGCAAGGATATGAACGTTATGTGACAATCTTCGTCATTTTCGCCCGCCGGATTGGGCAAGGACGCGCAGCAGCTTCACCTCGTGCGGTGTCAGCTCGCGGTATTCGCCGGGACGAAGCCCTTTTAAATCAAGAAACGCATACCGTTCGCGCTTCAGTTTCATCACTTCACAGCCGATCGCCTCAAACATGCGGCGCACTTGCCGGTTCCGCCCTTCATGGATGCGGATTTCGACAATCGCCGTCCGCTTTTTTCGGTCAGCGGAGAGCAGTTTCACCTTCGCCGGCGCCGTCATGCCGTCTTCCAGCATCACCCCTTGCTCGAGCTGCTTCAGCTGCTCGCGCGTCGGGATGCCTTTCACTTTCGCAACGTATACTTTCTCGATTTCATAGCGCGGATGCATGAGCAAGTTGGCGAAATCGCCGTCGTTCGTCAGCAAAAGCAGCCCGGACGTATCATAGTCGAGCCGCCCGACTGGGTAAATGCGTTTGTCCAAATCCTTGAAAAAATCGGTCACCACTTTGCGCCCTTTGTCATCTTTGACGCTCGAGATGACGCCGCGCGGCTTGTACAGCAAATAATACACCGGCTCCTCGCGCTCGACCGGAATGCCGTCGACTTCGACCTCATCTCGCGGTCCGACCTTGACGCCAAGCTCCGTGACAACGCGGCCGTTGACTTTCACCCGCCCTTGCAAAATCATTTCTTCCGCCTTGCGCCTTGATGCCAAACCAGCGCGGGCAATCACTTTTTGCAGCCGTTCCATTCTCTCTCACCTCTTTCATCATCTTACCCTTTCCGTCTAACAGATACAAGCGCGGCACTTTTATTTTTCACCTTTCCCGCTCCCTTTGCAAACAAAAAACCCGCCGAACGGCGGGAACGAAAAAAGGCGCCGCTAGCGCCCGAATACAAACAAAACGATGAAAACAGAAACAATAAAGCTGAGAATGTCGGCCAAAATGCCGACTTTTAACGCATCGCCCATTTTTTTGACGCCGACGGCGCCAAAATAGACGGTGAGCACGTAAAGCGTCGTCTCCGTACTGCCTTGGATCGTAGAAGCAAGGCGCCCGATGAACGAATCCGGGCCGTAAGTAGCGATCAAATCGGTCGTCATGCCGAGCGCCGCCGTGCCGGAAAGCGTGCGGAGAGCCGCAAGCGGAACGACTTCGGCCGGCAGTCCAATGGCATCAGCCAGCGGTTTGATCACTTCCATCATGGCATCAAGCGCCCCTGAGGATCGGAAAATGGCGACCGACACCAACATGCCGACCAAATACGGGATGAGCGAAAACGCGATCTCGATCCCTTCCTTGCCGCCTTCCACAAACGCTTCGTACGTCGGCACTTTCTTTGCTGTACCGTAAAGCAAAATAAAAGCAATGAGCGCAGGGATCAGCCAAACAGAAAGAAGTTGGACGATGGCCATTATGGCTTCCTGCCTTTCCGCATCCGTTTCCAATAATAATATCGGTCAATCAATACGGCTCCGATCGTGGAGATGGCCGAGGCAACAACGGTCGTGCCGATAATCTCGCCCGGCGACGCCGATCCGTACGTCATGCGGATCGAAATGACGGTCGTCGGAATGAGCGTAATGCCTGATGTGTTCATGGCCAAAAACGTCACCATCGATCGGCTAGCCTCGTCGCGGCCGCCGTTGAGCTTTTTTAGCTGCTCCATCGCCTTTATGCCCATCGGCGTCGCCGCATTGCCAAGGCCGAACATGTTGGCGACCATATTCGAGACGATATAGCCGAGCGCGGGATGGCCGGGCGGCACCTCTGGAAACAAGCGGCGTACGAGCGGCATAAACAGGCGCGCCGCTTTGTCAAGCAAGCCGGCGCGTTCAGCGATCGCCATCAGCCCGAGCCAAAACACTAAAATGCTGACCATGCCGATGCTGATCGTCACCGCTTCTTTGGCGCTTTCAAACACCGCTTTGTTCACTTCGTCCATCGTGCCGTTGGCCGCCGCAAAGACGATGCCAATGACCGCCATCATCACCCAAATGAGGTTAACCATCGCTTCTCACACCTAAAAAGCGAAATACTTGCCATAAAAACCCTCGGCCGCTTCCTTCCTTTCCCGGTTCATACAGCAGCGGCACCGAATCAACCGCCTTTTGATGCAAATAAAGCACCGCCTTTCCGACCTCTGTCGGCGCCCGTTCTGGGTATTTTTCCCATCCCTTGCGCGGCTTCAACAAATATACTTTCACCCGCAGCTCTCCCGTCTCCTGTTCGGTCACCGGATATTGCAAATCGCGGGCTGCACGCAGCCGCCCTTTGTAAAACGGATCGGAAATTTTCTTCACGACCCGCTCGCCGCGGACTTTTGCGATATGGTAGTTGGAAAACCCGTACTCATACATGGCGATATGATCGTTCCAGTCGTCCGGAGCGTCCAACGTCACCGCGATCAAATCGACCCCATCTTTCGACGCCGTTGTCACAAGCGTGCGGTGCGCCCGTTTCGTATAGCCGGTTTTGCCGCCGGTGCAATATTCGTAAAGGCTTGTCAGCAGCTTGTTTTTATTCCGCCATACGCGCGCGCCGTCCTCACCGGGCGGGGCGGGGGCGCGGTACACTTTCGTTCCGGAAATGCGGCGAAACTCTTCGTTTTTCATCGCGTATTGCATGAGCAACGCCATATCATAGGCCGTTGAGTAATGGTTTTCCGCATCGTCCAATCCGTGCGGATTGGCAAACTCTGTGTCGCGCATCCCGATTTCAGCCGCCTTTTTGTTCATTAAAAACACAAACCCCTCGACGCTGCCGCCGACATGCTCTGCGATGGCAACCGCGGCGTCATTGCCGGAACGAAGCATCAGCCCGTACACTAAGTCGCGCAGCTTGATTTTCTCTCCTTCGCGCAAATAAATTGATGATCCTTCCGTCCGAACGGCGCGGGCGCTGACGGTCACCATGTCGTCAAGCTTCCCGGACTCGATGGCCAAAATGGCGGTCATAATTTTCGTGATGCTGGCAATGCGCCGCTTCGTATAGGCGTCTTTCGCAAACAAAATCCGTCCGGAATGCTGTTCTATTAAAATGGCGCTTTTTGCGCTCACCCCGTCCATGGCGTTCGTCTGCCGTGGAACGCATGATATCATCCCTGCAGCGAGGACCATAAGGCAAATGAGCCGCTTCCACCTTTTCATCCGATACCGGCGAGGATCCCCCTCCTTCGGCAAGCAGGGAGGAATCGCCTGTTCCTCCTTTCCATTCAACCTGAAATGAGCGCAATAGAGGGAAGATCGCGACACACCAAGGCCATGTTCTGTACAAGTGTATGCGCCGGTGGGACAAATATGATGAAAAAATATGGCCGTAGAAGCGTTCGCAGGCTTCCACCAGATGAAGGATGGGACTACACGTGCAACACCTAGAGCAAACCGCATCGCGTTTTCGGCAAAACCGCCCTCCTAGACAAGGAGCCGGCTTTTACCCCTCAAAAAACAGGCGGGGGTCCCCCCGCCTGTTTAAAATGGCTGCCAGCGCAGCTTCCGCGCCTCATGAAAACGCGCTTCGACATCGCGCCAATTGACGACGTTCCACCAATGTTCGATGTATGCCGCCCGGTCGTTTTTATATTGCAAGTAATAGGCATGCTCCCACACATCGAGCACAAGAAGCGGAATCGTATCCCATTGCGCCATGAGCTGGTGTTTTTCCGCCTGCAAAATTTCGAGCCGATGCGCCCGCGGCGCCCAAACGAGCAGCGCCCAGCCGACCCCTTCGGCGCTTTTGGCCGCTTCGGTAAAATGGCGCCGGAACGCAGCAAAACTGCCAAAATCGCGTTCCAGTTGCGCCCGCAGCTCTCCGCGCGGTTCGCCGCCGCCTTCCGGATGCATATTATACCAAAAAATGGTATGCAAATAATGCCCCGAACCGTGGAACGCCGCTTCCCGCTCCCAATGCTTCAGCAGTTCAAAATTGTTCGTCCGGCGCGCTTCGGCCATCATGCGCTCCGCCTTGTTCAGACCATCGACGTAGCTTTGATGATGCTTCGTATGGTGAAGGCGCATAATTTCTTCGGAAATATGGGGTTCAAGCGCATCATAGCTGTACGGCAAAGGCGGCAGCACATGCCTGCCGGGCGGGATCGGCTGTTGCCGTTCACCATCGGCCTCGCCTTCCTCTTGCCGCTGCTCTTCGTCAATCGTCTTTTCCTTGTGCAACTGCCCGCCATCAGCGGAATCCGCCGATGAGGATGCAATCGGCTCCGCCCGTTCCGCCGCCGCGGCCGGCTCTTGTTCGGTATCTCCCCCGTGTGTGACGATCTCCTCAACGCTTGGTTCTCCGCCGCCTTCCTGCTCAAGCAAAACGGCTGCTTCTTCCCGCCGCGGCGAGTTTTCCTCCTGTCCGCCGGCTACTGGTTCGACAAGGCGAACGGCTCGAACATACACATCGTCAACAAGGCGTTGCAGTTGACCAATCTCCTCCTCCGTCCACTCGCCGTCGTGTTCTTCAATGCGCGCCAACAAAGAAGAAAGGCCGATGTCATCCGCCGCTCCGCGCGCGGATAGGGCGTGCTCCATTTGTCTCCCCCACTCAGCCGCTTCGATGGCATAATGGCGAAGCGCAGCGGCGTACACGTCATCCACAAGGCGCGTGAGTTCGCGGATTGCCTCTTCCGTCCACGCTCCGTCATGTTCGGCGATAAACTTCAGCAGCGCCGAAGCGCCATCAGTGCTTGCCCCGCGCAGCGCCAGCACCTGCTTGACCTGTTCTCCCCATTCGTTCACCTCAGCCGCATACCGGGCGAATAACGTTTGGTCGTCCATTTGGTAAAAACCTCCTCCTGCTTTTTTCGCCATATCGTATGCCTGCTTGCGGAAATCGTTCTTGTCCGCATTCACCCAAATTTTTGGCTGCTCATACATATAGGAGCGAGGCCATACTCAGCTGAAAAAACAGAAGGAGGGGAAAAGCATCTATTACGTCCAAGGCATGCAGTCGCCGCTGATGGCCGACCATATGGCGCGCGAAGAATGTTACTACTTGCAAAAGCTGGCGGAAACGACCGGCGAAGTGAAAGCTCTAGCCTGCGATCCGACCAAGACGCGCACACAATAGTCCATAAGGAAAAAAGCGGTTCGCTCGAAGGAACCGCTTTTTCTTGCCCGTATAGCCGTTTTGCCGGCCCCGCCAAGCACGGAACACACGGCTTTTGTTTCACTGCGGCGCGCGCTCTGGCAAGCGGCACTCGCCGGTTTCCGCCCATTCGCCGACAAGCGCCTCCAGCGCCTCGGTGTCAAGAGCAGCAAAATAGCGGCGCAATTCGCCTTCGTCATGAATATAGACGCGCCGGCGCTGTCGGTATTCCGGATTTTTCCATAAACAAACGAGGGCGACGATGTCGCGCAAACGAATGTCGCGCCCGTTAGCCGTAAACAGTGGATCGCTTTCATACGGCAGCCAATCAAGCAGCGCCGCCTCAAAATGGCGCAAATACAACACAGACAGCGTCCGCTCTTCGCCGCCGTCGCGGTACGTGACTTCCGATCGGTTGAAGTAGTCCTCAAACGTATTCGACTGCGATTTTTGCAATTCTTCGCCTTGCAGGCGGCAAATGTTCATGAGCGCACCCCTTCCCGGTCAGCCGTTTTTTCTTTATTTTACCATATTACGGCTGTCCGTCGCTCAAATTTTCCGCCAATTTTCCGAAAAACAAGTCAGCTTCCCGCTCAACCTCGCCATCGTCCGTCCATTCTGGCAGCGGCGGCAGTTCTTCAATCGTTTTCAGGCCGAAATAGTCGAGAAATTCGGCCGTCGTCCCGTATAAAATCGACCGCCCGGTCCCTTCGGCGCGGCCGACTTCTTTAATGAGCGCCCGCGCCATGAGTGTCTGCAGCGGCTTGTCGCTTTTCACGCCGCGGATTTCCTCGATTTCAGCGCGCGTAATCGGCTGGCGGTAGGCGATAATGGCGAGCGTCTCGAGCGCCGCCTGCGACAGCGGCGACGCTCCCGGCGCTTCGACCAGCTTTTTCAAATACGGAGCATACTCTTTCTTCGTCGCCAATAAAAACACGCCGCCCAGCTCGACCAGCTGAATGCCGCGTTCTTCGCGGCAGCAGTCTTCCTGGAGCGCCGCCATCACTGCTTTCGCCTCCGGCTCGCCAATATCCAAAACAGCGGCAATTTGGGCAAGCGACAGCCCCTCATCGCCAGCGGCAAACAACAGCGCTTCCACGATCGCTTTGAATGGAGCCGGCGCACCAGCAGCGCTGTTTGTTTTCATTTCCTTTTGGTCCATTCTCCCTTCTCCCCTTTCCTTTTTCACCGTTTTGATCGCAACTGCAGCCATCTTGCGGCTTCCCGACATTTTCCGCGAAAATGCAGGACTGGCGCGTGATTTTCATCCCCGGGTGAAGGGCAAAACGTTGCCCATGAGACTTTTTCGTGAAGATGCGCATGCCTTGAGCAGACATTTTCACGCCTGGGCGAAGAGCAAAACTTGCTCATGAGCCTTTTCCGAATCAGCAGCTGTCCGTCTCGCCTTCGCACCGACCATCAGCCGATGGGCCCAGCAGGCAAAAGGAAAGCGGTCCGCCATCGCGAACCGCCTCAACCGGCCAGATGATTGGCGGCGAGAAACAAATCGCTGAAATTCCGCTCTTGCTCAACGATGATTTTATTTTGTTTCATTAATTCCAAAATAGCCAAAAAAGTGACAACGATATACGAACGGTCGCAGGACGGAAATAACTCATAAAAGTTTTTCCGTTCTTTCGCCTGCCGCAGTTCATGCAAAATTTCCGCCATCCGCTTTTCAACGGAAATATCTTGGCGGGCAATTTTCGTCCGCATCGGTTTTTGCAGTTTTTTGCGGCGCAACAGTTTTGACAGGGCGCCGAGCATATCGTAGACGTTGACATCAAGCGGCGCGGACGCTTTTTTTTCATCGGCGTACGCGCTCAAGTCACTCGGGGGTTTTGTAAACAGAAGCGCCCGTTCTTCTTCGCGCCGCTTCAGCTCGCGTGCAGCTTCCTTAAACTTTTTGTACTCAAGAAGCCGCTGCATCAGCTCTTCGCGCGGATCGTCCGCCTCGGCGAATTCCAAGCTGTCATCTTCGGCGTGTTCGTCGGACACCGGCAGCAGCATTTTGCTTTTCATCGCCAACAGCGTAGCCGCCATAACCAAATATTCGCTGGCGATATCAAGCTCAAGCTCTTGCATGGCGTGAATGTACGCCATATACTGTTCCGTAATTTGCGCCACCGGAATGTTGTAAATATCGATCTCATAGCGGTTGATTAAATGCAAAAGCAAGTCAAGCGGCCCTTCAAACGCTTCAATTTTGACGTTATACGGCACTTGCACATCCATCCCACCATTTTTCCGCAGCCATTCCCCGCGCCGATGCGCACATTGGAGAACCTTGCTGGCAATATACTTATTGTATCATAATTCCGCGGCGAAGCGAACGGAAATGAGACGGTTTTTGCCTCGAACGCCATGAAAACGTATAATACAAGGAGAGCCCTGCCGCAGCGCCGGCAGCTGCACGGCTTTGCCTGGCAACAAGGCCGCCTACCGCGAAACACGCCTCGGCGAAAGGATCGATGGCCCATGTATCCAAAAGCATATATCGACTATTTAGTCCATTTCCATGGCGACCGCGATTATTTCGAATGTCATGAGATTTTAGAAGAACAATGGAAGCGCGACGGACGGAAACGGGAATGGCTCATTCTCATCCAAATTGCCGTCGCCTTTTACCACTACCGGCGCGGCAACAGTTCCGGCGCGCTCCGCCTTATCAAACGGGCGCGGACGCTGCTTGAGGAGGCGCGCGGGATGATCCGCCGGCTCGGCCTTGACGAGAAGGAGTTGGCCGTGCTGCTTGAAGAGGCCGCCGAGCGGATTGCCCGCGGCGAACCGTATGAAAGCATTGAGCTGCCGATTCGCGACCGCTCCCTGTACGAACAGTGCCAAGCCGCCTGCGCCGAGCGGCAGCTTGTTTGGGGGCAGGCGAGCGATCTCACTGATATCGACCTTGTAGACAAACACCGGCGGCGCGACCGTTCGGACGTCATCGCCGCCCGCGAACAAAAAAAGCGGGCGAAAGCAGAAGGGACATAACCCCTCTGCCGCCCGCAACAGCGCGGCGTTGCGCCGATTTGTCTCGTTGGGCTAGCACGTTTGGCATTTATCGAAAAACGAGGCGGTCCACTCGTTCGCGCATAGCCGGCGGTCGGGGTACGCCTCTTTCAACGCCTTGACCATCTGTTTTCCGATCCCTTGGTGGCGATGCGATGGATTGACGCTGATGTGCTGGATTTGCACAACATCAGGAGCGCACAACAGGACGCCGATAATGCCGACGATATCGTCCCCTTCCTTCCATAAAAACAGCTGCCAGTCGCTGTTCGTTTCATACTGTTTGATCGTCTGCTGGAGCCGTTTCAAATCTTTTTCCGTCGGCATAAACGACAACAGTCCCATGGCGATTTTCTCATAGTTTTTTCGATAGCGGATCAACATAAAAATCCCTCATTATCGACAAACGCTTTTCCGAAAAGGAAAACACGTTGTCATTTTCTCTATACGTATTATAAACATTCTCACCGATATTGTGAACCATTTCATGCCTTTTTACACAAATGTCCGCAAAACGTTCGCCATCTCAATGGCCGAAACGGCCGCTTCCCAGCCTTTATTGCCCGCCTTTGTGCCGGCCCGTTCAATGGCTTGCTCGATCGTATCGGTCGTCAATACGCCGAAAATGACCGGGACGCCGCTTGAGAGCGCGGCGTGGGAGACGCCTTTGGCCGCCTCGCTGCACACGTAGTCAAAATGGCTCGTCGCCCCGCGGATGACGGCGCCGAGCGCAATGACGGCATCAAACTGCTTCGATTCCGCCATTTTTTTCGCGAGGAGCGGAATTTCAAATGCGCCCGGCACCCAGGCGACCGTGATGTCATTGTCGCTGACGCCATGGCGCGTCAAACCGTCGATCGCCCCTGACAAAAGCTTGCCCGTAATGAATTCATTAAAACGAGAAACGACGATGCCGATTTTCAACCCGGTGCCGACTAAATTTCCCTCAAGAACCCGCATGTTTTTTCTCCTCCTGTTTTCAAAAATGAAGCATATGCCCTAGTTTTTCATATTTCGTGCGCAAGTATTTTTCATTTTCTTTTTTCGCTGGCATTTGAAGCGGCACCCGTTCGACAACTTCAAGCCCGTGCCCTTTCAAGCCGGCGATTTTGCGCGGATTGTTCGTGAGCAGACGCATTTTCGTGACGCCAAGGTCTTTTAAAATTTGCGCACCAATGCCGTAGTCGCGCAAATCGGCCGGGAAGCCGAGCTTTTCGTTCGCCTCGACCGTATCGTAGCCTTGCTCTTGCAGCTTATAGGCGCGCAGTTTGTTCATCAGGCCGATGCCGCGCCCCTCTTGACGCATGTAAAGCAGCACCCCACGCCCCTCGGCTTCGATTTGCCGCAGCGCCGCATGCAGCTGCGGACCGCAGTCGCACCGATACGAACCGAACACATCACCGGTTAAACACTCGGAGTGGACGCGCACAAGAATCGGTTCATCGGGAATAATGTCTCCCTTGACGAGCGCCACATGCTCCTTGCCATCAAGCACGTTCGTGTAGCCGACGGCGCGAAACTCGCCGAACTCAGTCGGCAGCCAAATGTCGACCTCGCGCTTCACTAGTTTTTCCCGCTGGCTCCGATAGGCGATCAAATCTTTGATCGTGATCATTTTCAATCCGAATTGGTCGGCGATTTGCCGCAAATCCGGAACGCGCGCCATCGTTCCGTCCTTTTTCATGATTTCGCAAATGACGCCAGCCGGCTTCGCCCCGCAAAGGCGGGCCAAATCGACCGCCGCTTCCGTATGGCCGGCGCGCCGCAGGACGCCGCCTTGTTTGGCAATCAATGGAAAAATATGGCCAGGCCGTTTAAAATCGCTCGCTTTCACATTTGGATCGAGCAGCGCCTGAATGGTCGCCGCCCGCTCGTAGGCGCTGATTCCGGTCGTCGTCGTCTTGTAGTCGATGCTGACGGTAAACGCCGTCCCATGAGCGTCGGTGTTATGCGCGACCATCGGCTCAAGCCCGAGCCGCGCCGCCAACTCTTCCGTAATCGGCACGCACACAAGCCCGCGGCCATGGGTGATCATAAAATTAACGACATCCGGCGTCGCTTTTTCAGCCAATGCGACAAAATCGCCCTCATTTTCCCGGTCTTCGTCGTCGCAGACGATGATCACTTCGCCGTTTTTCAGCGCGTCCAGTGCCGCTTCAATCGTGTCAAACATCTGAAGTTGCCCCCTATCCCGTTTATTTATAGCCATGCCGCTCCAAAAATTCGCTCGTCAATCCAGAAGGCAGCTCCTCTTTCGCGGCAAGAAAAGCAGCGACGTATTTGCCGATCATATCGCACTCGATATTGACGAGGTCGCCCGGCTGCTTTTCGCCTAAAATCGTCGCTTCACGCGTATGCGGAATGAGCGAAATGGTGAACGTGCGCTCGCTCAGACCGAAAATCGTCAAGCTCGTCCCATCGACGGCGACCGATCCTTTATAAATCATGTACGGGCGAAGCGGGGGAGGCGCTTCAATTTCATAGTAGACGGCGTTCGCCTTCGGCCATCGGCGGACGATGCGCCCGACGCCGTCCACATGCCCGGTGACGAAATGGCCGCCAAACCGCCCGCCAGCCGCCATCGCCCGCTCTAAGTTCACTTTCGATCCCGGCTTCAATGTTTTGAGCGCCGTCGCCTTGACGGTCTCCGGCATGACATCGACGGTAAACCGCCGGTCAGTAAACGACGTGACGGTCAGGCAGACGCCGTTGACGGCGATGCTGTCGCCGAGGCGAACGTCTTCGAGCACCCGGCGGGCGCCAATCGCCATCACGATGGCGTCGCCCGTTTGCCTCATTTGTTCAACCGTGCCGACCTCTTCAATAATACCGGTAAACATCCTTACTCCCCCCTCCTTTTCACCGCAGCAACGACTTTTATATCCGGGCCGACCATCTCCAACTGCCGGATGTCAAGCTCCATCGCCTCTTCAAGGCGCGAGAAGCCGAGGCCGCCGACCGGCGTCGGCGCTTCGCGGCCGCCGATCAGCTTCGGGGCGATGTAGGCGACCACTTCATTGACCGCCCCTGCCCGGAGGAAGCTGTCATGAACGCGCGAGCCGCCTTCCACAAACAGCGACGTAATGCGCTGCTCACCGAGCAGCCGGAGCACGTCGCGCACATGAATGTGCGCAGCCGCCATCGGGATGATGCGCACCCCGAGGCGCTCGTATGCCTCGGCCTTTTCCCAGCTGATGCCGCTCCCGGTGATGATCCACGTTTCCGCCTCCCGGTCGGTGACAACATGGGCGTCAAGCGGCGTATGCAAGTTTGTATCCAAAATGATGCGGAGCGGATTTTTCCGTTGCTCCCCGATGCGGACCGTCAACTTCGGATTGTCCGCCAACACGGTGTTGACGCCGACCAAAATGGCGTCATGCTGGGCGCGAAGGCGGTGCACATCTTGGCGCGCCGCCTCGGACGTAATCCATTTGCTTTCCCCGGTCGCCGTCGCAATTTTCCCATCGAGGCTGCACGCGTATTTTAACGTCACAAACGGCGTTTTTACCGCGATATAGTGAAAAAACACCCGGTTGAGCTCATCCGCCTCTTCTTTCAGCAGCCCGACATCGACCTCAATGCCCGCCCGTCGCAGCTTGTCGATCCCTTTCCCGGCGACGAGCGGATTCGGGTCGGTTGTCGCGATGACGACGCGGCGGACGCCGGCTTGAATGAGCAAATCCGCGCATGGAGGCGTTTTGCCGTAATGGCTGCACGGCTCAAGCGTCACGTACACCGTTGCCCCGCGCGCCTTCTCGCCGGCCATGCGGATCGCATGCACTTCCGCATGCGGCTCTCCCGCTTTTAAATGGGCGCCAAGCCCGACGACCGCTCCGCCATTGACCACAACAGCACCGACGACAGGATTGGGGGACGTTTGCCCGATTCCGGCTTTCGCGACATCGAGCGCAAGCCGCATATAATGTTCATCGCGATACACCACACTCCCCCCTTTTTTTCTAAAAAATAAACCCCCGGAACTTCCCCGGGGGTTCGTTGATGAGAGAATGAACCATGATGTGCAGCCAAACAAACGAGAACACTTGTTCGTTAACTATGTCATACCGACCGACACAAAGCGGCCGCCGCTACACCAAACCGGCGCCGGCCGTCCAGGCCGGCCGAAAACAACCGTGCGCACATCGCCATCCTTCTCCCATCCAGACTATACTGTCGGCTCCGGAATCACACCGGATCGTGCCGATACGGCTCGCGGGCTGAGAGGCATAGCGCCTCATCACCGCCGGTCGGGAATTTCACCCTGCCCCGAAGGAGGCTTCACTATATTGTTAGGTTTATTATACCACAAGAGCGGCCGGAAATCATCATTGTACGACCCAAAACCAGTACGCCGCTCCCCACAATAGGCTCATCCCCAGCAAAATGAAAAACAAAAGCCAATTGTTCCGGCTTGTCCGCTCCTCGTCTTCCGTCCGTTGCTTACGGTTCGTCAAATACTTTCACTTCCTTCATCACGTCGCCGTTTTTCATCGTCTTCACGACGTCCATGCCCGATGTCACTTGGCCAAAGACCGTATGCACTCCGTCCAAATGCGGCTGCGGCTCGTGGACGATAAAGAACTGGCAGCTGCCGGTGTCGCGGCCGCGGTGCGCCATGGACATCGCGCCGGTGACATGTCGGTGTGGATTGTTGTCCGTCTCGCACGGGATCGTATAACCGGCATCGCCCGTTCCATTGCCGCGTGGACATCCTCCTTGGCTGACAAATCCAGGGATGACGCGGTGGAACGTCAAGCCGTTGTAAAACCCTTGATTAGCTAATTTCTCAAAATTAGCGACCGTCACCGGCGCTTCGTTCGGGAATAGTTCAAATTCGATTTTCCCACCGTTTTCCATCAAAATATATCCTTTTTTCGCCATGGTACTTCAGCTCCTTTTTTGCGCTTCAACCGCTTTTATCATATCATGATTCGAAAGGGAAAGAAAGCCAAAATGCCGCCTCGTCGAACTGTTCATTGTTTTTTTAATATAATAAATATATTTATATGGAATCGGAATGGGTACACTAGTGATGAATGATAGACGTAGCAAAACTGGCAAGGGGGCGTCCGACGGTGTTGTTGATGGCGGTGACGGTAATCGTCTTTTCTGTTTCGTTTCTCCTCATGCCCAAACGGCTTTCAGGCCTTGAAATGTATACAACTTCGCTGTTTGCGGTTTTCTTCGGCCTTTCAACGGATTTGTTTCTCGATGCCAAGTACCATTTATACGGGTATTTTGATGTTGGAGTCGACGGACTGGACTATGTATTTACTGTTTTCATTTACGTCACCGTCAACCTCCTGTTTTTAAACGGATACCCGATGCATCGTCCGATTTGGGTGCAGGCCGCCTATATCGGCGGATGGTCGCTCTTTTCCATTTTGTATGAAATGGCGGCGCTGAGGACAGAAATTTTTTACTACCACGGCTGGAAGCTTTCCTATTCAGCCGCCTTATATCCGCTTCTGTTTCTGATTTTGCTTTGGCATTTGTTGTTCGTGCGCCGCTTGGCGGCGAAGGCAAAGCGCCGTTCCGAATAGAAATTCACGCCGGCGTACGTTATAATGGTAGTGCATGGTTGGTAGATAGGAGGCGAGCAATGTGAAACGAACGATCGCTTCATCGCTGCTTTGGGCGATGCTGCTGGCGTTTCCGGCCATCGCAGCCGCCGATGCCGCGCCGGGTGATGTCATCGTCACGCTTGGTGAAAATTTGACCGCTGAACAAAAACAAAAAGTGCTGGAAGAAATGAAAGCGCCGGACGGAGCGCAGACAATCACGGTCTCGAACGCCGAGGAGCATAAATATTTGGATGGACTCATCCCGAAGGCACAAATCGGCACGCGCGCCATCTCATCGTCCATGATCACCATCGGTGAACCGGGCTCAGGGCTTCACGTTGAGACGCACAACATCACATGGGTGACGAAAGAGATGTATACAAACGCCTTGATCACCGCTGGGGTGAAAGATGCCGATATTTATATCACGGCTCCGTTTCCGGTTTCCGGCACCGCAGCGCTGACGGGGCTGATGAAGGCGTACGAAATTTCGTCCGACAAGGCGATTCCAGATGACGTAAAAAAGGTAGCCAACGAGGAAATGGTGCAAACGGCCAAGCTCGCTGATTCGATCGGCGCGGACAAAGCGGTCGCCTTGCTGGCGAAAATCAAAGAGGAAATCGCCAACAACCCGCCGCAAACGGACGCTGACTTGCGCGCCTTGATTGAAAAAATCGCCAATGATCTTGGCATCACATTAAGCGCCGATGAAATCAACGCTCTCGTCTCCCTTTTTCACAAAATGCAAAACGCCGACATCAATTGGGACCAAGTGAACGACCAGCTGAGCAAGGCGAAAGAGCAGCTGTCTGCGTTTTTGCAGTCAGAAGAAGGGAAAACATTCATCCAAAATTTGATCGACATCCTCAAAGAAATTTGGAATGCCATCAAATCGGCCTTTTCCGCCAACCAACAATGAGAGAAGGCGCCCTGCTGCATTAGGGCGCCTTCTCTTCTTGGCGGCGGCCGTTCTTTTCCAGGGCCGCCTTCATTGGTTGACTTTCGCCTTCAACGGCAAGTCATATTGGATCAAGTCTTCATACGTTTCCCGTTTGACGACGAGCTGGGCGTCGCCGTTTTCGACGAATACGACCGCCGGACGCGGCAGACGGTTGTAGTTGTTCGCCATCGAATAGCCGTAAGCACCGGTGCAAAAGACGGCTAAATAATCGCCCGGTTTCGCTTCCGGAAGTGCGATGTCCCAAATGAGCATGTCGCCTGATTCACAACACTTCCCTGCAATGGACACAACTTCCATCCGATCGCCCAGCACCCGGTTGGCCAGCACCGCTTCGTATTTCGCTCCATACAGCGCCGGGCGGATGTTGTCGCTCATGCCGCCGTCAACGGCGATATAGGTGCGGACGTTCGGCACCTCTTTGCGCGAGCCGATCGTATAAATCGTCGTTCCGGCATCCCCCACGAGCGAGCGGCCGGGCTCAATCCAAATTTCCGGCAGCGGAAGTTGATGCACTTCCGCCTGTGTTTTCACCTCATCCACGATACAGTCGACATACGCTGACACCGGAATCGGGTCGTCTTCATCCGTATAGCGGATGCCAAAGCCGCCGCCAAGGTTGACGACCGCAGGAACGAACCCACACGTTTTGTGCCATTCGGCCAGCTTGGCAAACATTTTTCGTGCGGCGAGCACAAAGCCGGTCGTTTCAAAAATTTGCGATCCGATATGGCAATGGACGCCGAGCAGTTGAAACGCAGCCGACGCCATGACGCGCCGGAACGCTTCATCCGCTTGACCGTTATTCAAATCAAAGCCGAACTTCGAGTCTTCCTGTCCGGTTAAAATGTAATCGTGCGTATGCGCCTCAACCCCTGGCGTCACGCGAAGCAAAACCGGAACCGCTCGACCGGATGGCCCCACCAATTGTTCAATCAGCTCGAGCTCGTAAAAGTTGTCGGCCACGATGCAGCCGACCCCGTGTTCAAGCGCCATCGCCAGTTCATCCCGGCTTTTGTTGTTGCCATGGAAATGGATGCGCTCCGGCGGGAACCCGGCGGCCAAAGCCGTATACAGCTCCCCGCCTGAGACGACATCGAGCGACAATTGTTCCTCAGCGGCCAGCTGCACCATGGCAACTGAAGAAAACGCCTTGCTGGCGTAGGCGACTTGCGCCCGCACGCCATGGCGGCGGAACGCTTCCTTAAACGCGCGCGCCCGCGCGCGGATCAAAGCAACGTCATAAATATAAAGCGGCGTTCCATACGTTTTCGCCAACTCGACCGTATCGACGCCGCCGATTTCCAAGTGCCCTTTTTCATTGACGCGGCTCGTTCCATGAAAAAACATTGAAATCCCTCATTCCTCATCAAAGTGGCGCAAACATGCATACCAAAAGCAAAAAAGACAGTTTCGCAACCGGCGCCTGCCTTGAAAAAAAACAAAGCCGCAGAGCAATCAGCCCCGCCGCATGGCAGGCTGTCATACAGCCGCGTGCGCTCTCTGCCTCGAGCGCCCGCCCTCCTTAGGCGGACGGACGACTTGCCAATGGCGCTTGCAAAGGTGCGAAACGTCAAGTATAACGTATCATAATTATAAAAAAGTTTCAATAGCGCCAAAAGGGAGAAAGCGGCCGTCCATATATGCCAATGGAAACGGCCGCTTGTGCGATGACGATCTGCGTCATGTCGGTTGCTTTCGCACGTCCTGCGGATGAACGATGCTCGGACGCACTTTCGCCCCGGCCACCGAGCGGCGGACGACAATTTGCATAAATGCCGCCGGGTCAAACGGAATGAACGGCCATAAGTACGGCGTGTTGAGGGAACGGGTGCTAACGAGCCAAAGCAAATAAACCGTCGCGCCGATGACGAATCCGGGCACCTTAAACAAGGCGACGAGCACGACGAGCGCCAGGCGGGAAATTTTATTGGCCACGCTCAGCTCATAGCTCGGCGTTGCAAATGAACCGATCGACGCGACGGAAACATACAAGATGACTTCCGACACAAACAGCCCAACGTCAATCGCGATTTGCCCGATCAAGACAGCGGCGATCAAGCCCATCGCCGTAGAGAGCGGCGTCGGCGTATGAATGGCTGCCATCCGCAAAAGCTCAATTCCAAAATCAGCGATCAAAATTTGCACGATGATCGGAATATTCGTTTGCTTGTTCGGACCGATGAACGCCCACTCTTTCGGCAGCAGTTCAGGCTCAAGGACAAACAGCACCCAAAGCGGCAGCAAAAACAACGACGTTAAAATGCCTAAAAACCGCACCCAGCGCACAAACGTCCCGACCCCTGGCGACTGCCGGTATTCCTCGGCATGCTGGACGTGGTGAAAAAATGTTGTCGGCGTGATGATGACGCTTGGCGATGTATCAACCATAATGAGCACGTGCCCTTCAAGCAGGTGCGTCGCTGCTACATCTGGCCTCTCGGTGTAACGGACGAGCGGGTACGGGTTGTATCCTTGCTTGACTAAAAACTCTTCAACTGTTTTGTCGCCCATCGTCAGTCCATCGACGTTGATTTGCTGCAACTCTTTCTTGACGAGTTCAACAAGCCCCGGGTCAGCGACGTCTTTAATATAGGCGATGCATACGTCCGTTTTTGACCGCTCGCCGACTTGCAAAATTTCAAAGCGCAGCCGCTCGTCGCGGATGCGGCGGCGGGTGAGCGCCGTGTTGACAATGATGTTCTCGACATAGCCGTCGCGGGCGCCGCGCACAACTTTTTCCGTATCCGGCTCTTGCGGCTGCCGACCCGGATAGCTGCGGACGTCGACAGCAAATCCGGTCGATTCGCCTTCAATCAAGACGATGATCAAGCCCGACAGCAACTTGTCAACCGCTTCGTCGAGGCTCGTCACCGGACTGACTTGCTGATGAACGAGTCGATTTTCGATGATCTGCCACGCTTGGGACGCCTGGCGTTCATCATCGTTGACGCGCACAATTTGTTTTAACAATTCGATAATGTATTGCGTGTCGCATAAACCGTTGCAGTAGTAAATATGTACTTCCCGGTTTAGGATATAGATTTTCCGCACGCCTAAATCAAAGCTTGTCCCGACGCCGATCCGCTGTTGCAAAAACTTCGCGTTGTCAACGAGCCGCTTCGCGATCGGCGCTTTCGGTTTCTTTTCTTTTTCCGGCATGGCCACCACTCCTTTCGAGAATCAACTCGACCGCCTTGCGCGTAATCGGCGCTCCGTATTTCGCATGGTCTCGATATCCCATTTTGCCGATGTCGCCGATGCCAACGATGAGCGGAATGTTCAGCCGGTCAAGGCAGTAGACGGTATCGCCATTGATCCGCCCGATCTCGAGGTCCCGGACGCCTTCTTTATCGACCCCATATTCGGTCATCACGCCGTCACGGTCGATGCTCACATGCACTTTTGTCCATTCATGCTGGTGCGTATTGGAGGCAACCGCCAGCGCCCCGAGCACTTGGATTTGCTCATGCGTCGCCACATAGCGAAGCGCCTTCTCTCCGGCCCCCTCCCCGAGGGCGCCGCAATCGTCAAACATGACAAACACTGGATCGTGCGGCGTTTGCAAAATGAGTTCGACCAACTGTTCACCGCTCAGTTTCGTCGGATTGCCTTGCGAGCGAGAAATGCAACGGCCGCCGATTTCGGCTGCAACCCGCTCAATCGCCCGGCAGGCGAACTCGTCCCCATCCGTTACTAAAATGACTCGTCGTTTTTCCATCATCTCTACCCTTTCGGTTTGCAAGTGAGCGCCGCGGCAAAAGAGCCAGCCACGATAAAAGCGAACAAGGCGCCGGCAAATCGGAACACCGCTGCTCCGGTTTCGACAAATCCCTCCGGCCGCGGTTCTACCATGGCCCCTTTCGCCAACCAATACCCAAATCCGCATAGCGGCATCGTCGCCCCGGCGCCAGCCCAAGCGACGAATGGATCATAGACGCCGCCAAAGCCAAGGAGTACGCCAAAGACGACAAGCGAACCGGCGACGCCAGCCGGCGTCCATTTGCCGCGGTCGATGATGAGCTGAACGATGGCGCACAGCAGCCCGCCGGCGAGAAAGGCACGGACGTATTCCATATCACATTCCCTCCTGATCGTTCCCAAATAAAAGACGTCCTACGGCGCCAAATCCGACTCCTGTCCAGCCGCTTCGATGACGACGCCGTGAGCGATCGCTGGGATCGACTGTTTTTGCTGCACCATCGTTTGACTCAAGAGCGCCCCGGTAGCGACGACAAACAGGCGTCGAAACGTTCCGCGGGCGAGCTCTTGAAGCAAATACCCGTACGTGACGACCGCCGAGCAGGCGCAGCCGCTGCCGCCGGCGAACACCTTTTGATCTGGCCGGTAAATCATCAGCCCGCAATCGTTGTAAACGTCGGTCACATCGTAGCCTGATTCAGCAAGCAACTCGCGGACGATGACGCTGCCGACGCGCGACAAGTCGCCGGTGACAATCAAATCGTAATCGCCCGGCGAGACGCCTAAGTCACGGAAATGCTGCTCGATCGTATCGGCCGCCGCCGGGGCCATCGCCGCCCCCATGTCGAGTGGGTTTTTCAGCCCGGCGTCAACGACTTTGCCGATCGTCGCCGCCCGGACGCGCCAACGTCCCGGCGCGCGGCCAACGAGCGCGGCACCGGCGCCCGTGACGGTGAACGTCGCCGTTTTCGGCTTTTGCACCCCCAGTTCAGTCGGGTAGCGAAACTGCCGTTCGGCCGTCGCGTTATGACTGCTTGTCGCCGCAAGCGCCCGATCAGCCAATCCACCAGCGACAAACGCAGCGGCTGCCGCCAACGTTTGCATCGAGGTCGAACAGGCGCCGAACAAGCATAAAAACGGAATCGGCAGCTCGCGGGCGACATAGTTCGATGTCGCATTTTGGTTTAACAAATCACCGGCCAAAAATAGATCGACTGCTTCGGCAGAGACGCCCGCCTTTTGCAAGCAGCAATCCACCGCCTCCCGCATCAGCCTCCGCTCGGCCAGCTCCCACGTCGCTTCGCCGCAATATAAGTCACGATGACAAACATCAAAATAACTTCCGAGCGGCCCGTCGGCTTCAAGCGGCCCGACTGCGGCAGCGGCCGCTTGGATGTAAACACCATCGTCAAACACCCATGTCTGCTTTCCGACACGTTTCATGGCCAATCCCTCTTTTCGTCACGGCCAAACAAGGCCAAGCACATAGGCGGCAATCAGACCATAAATGACCGCTGCCCCACCGACTTTCAACATCTGCCCGGCCACCCCGGCCGTCCATCCTTCGCTGCGATGTTCGATGGCAGCGCTCGCGATGGCATTGGCCAGCCCTGTAATGAGCATCGTCGCCCCCGCACCGGCAAATTGGCTGAAATCATCATATTTCCCGACGGCCGTCAGCACAATCGCCAATCCGGCCATCACCATAGACGCCCACAGATGAGCCTCGAGCGGCGAAGCGGCAAACGTGCCGCCATACCAATCAACGAGCCATTGCGCCAACGCACAAAGCGCCCCGCCGACAAGAAACGCTTTTACCGCATTGGCGGCGTATGGGTGAGAAGGCTGAAACGCCTTCACCTCGCGGACATAATCGGACTTTAATCCCACGTTTCCTTCCCCCTTTGTCAGCGAAAGTGATCGACAAAATAAAGCCAATGAAACAACGAACCGGCCACTTTGCCAAAGGCGATGGCCATAAGTAAAATGACGATTTTATCATCGACGCCGATCCGCTTCGCTAAAATCGGCCAAACGTTCAACACCTCTGTTAAAGCGGCAGCGAGCATTCCGATAAACACACCATGAAACAATCCGATCGGCACAAGCCAATATTTGGATAAATGCCACACCGAATGGCACAGGCTCATCCAGCCGCCGACAATGGCACCCGCGACAGCACTCCACTCATAGGCGTGAATGCGCTTCGTCGTTTTCGTCAGCTGCGTCAAGCGCGGAATGACGCCAAGCACAACCAAAAAGGCGACAAACCCGGTTCCGACCGCCAGCCCTCCAGCAAAGCCGACGAACACTACCAGCAACACCTTAAGCGTCGTCAAGATGCCTCATGCTTTCTTTGTTTTCGTGCAAAATGACGTATTGATCGATCGCCTGCTGGTAGTTGAACATTTCGACTTCAAGAGGGCTGGGCTCCTCGTTGATTCGTTTGCGGAACCAATGGTTGAAAAATAAAATCATCCCGATGCCGAGCCCAAGCGAATATGGAATTTGCAAAAGCAGCGGTTTATCGACCGATTGGCCGGTCATCATCTGGTAAAGATGGCGATGCGCTTGCTGCATGCTCACATCTTCGTGGAAATTCATGATCGCCATGGCTGAACCGACGAACAAAAGAAGCCAAACGAGAAGAAAAGAAGCCATTGAAAACCGCCGTTTTTCGTACACAACTTCCACGATCGTCTGTGAGGGGCCGACCATCTGCACATCAAGCGACGGGTCGGCATCAAGCACAGCCCGAACAATGTGCATCATATCGATAATGACGATGTTCTTGTCGCTCGGCTGGATGCGGTAGAGCGGAATCGCCTTCAGCCGGCGAATCAGCCCGCCATCTCCTCCCGTCATTTGGGCCACTTCTCCGAGCGTGACGACCGCTCCCGGTTTCACTTGCACGCGATGGCGTGGCTTAATAAACACAGTGGTTGCCATCTGCTTCACACCTTTATCCCCATTTTGTTTTTCTTTAGTTTGGTTGGCAAAAACACCGATCATGCGGCCTGTCGGCGTTCACCATCGATTTCATAAAAATAGAAAAGAATGGGCAAAAAATGCCCATTCTTTTTTAGACTTTTGTTGCTTGCTCTGGAAAAAGCGTTCCAAAATGCGCTTACAGACCAAAAGACGGATGCGATTCATGGTTCACCGCCGATGAATTGACATCCGTCCATTTTGGGAACACCTTGTGCGGACAAAATGGACTATCCGTCCATTTTGTTGCCCACTCCGTGCGGACAAAATGGACTATCCGTCCATTTTGTCCTTTATGTGCTGCAATATTTTCTTTTCCAGCCGGGATACTTGCACTTGAGAGATGCCGAGCCTCGATGCCACTTCGGACTGGGTTTGGTCTTTGTAATAGCGCAAATAGACGATCAGCCTCTCACGCTCGTCGAGTTCTTCGATCGCTTTTTTTAAGGCGATTTTGTCAAACCATGACGCCTCGTCGGCGTCAGCAATTTGATCAAGCAACGTAATCGGATCGCCGTCGTTTTCGTATACTGTTTCGTGAATCGACGCCGGCGAGCGGACCGCCTCTTGGGCGAGGACGACTTCCTCCGGGGAAATGCCTAGATGGTCGGCGATTTCGGTGACAGTCGGCGCCCGTCCGCGCGTTTTCGACAGCTCGTCTTTCGCCTTGCGGATTTTGTTGCCCATCTCTTTCAGCGAACGGCTCACTTTGACGGTGCCGTCGTCGCGAAGAAACCGCTGAATCTCCCCAATGATCATCGGCACGGCGTACGTCGAAAACTTGACGTCATATGACAGGTCAAACTTGTCGACCGACTTTAACAAGCCGATGCAGCCGATTTGAAACAAGTCGTCCGCTTCATAGCCGCGGTTTAAAAAACGTTGAACGACCGACCAGACGAGGCGCATGTTTTTTTCAATAATTTCATCACGCGCTTCTTGATCGCCTTCTTGGCTGCGGCGGATCAGCTCTTTCATCTCCTGATCTTTGATTGGCGACTGATCTTGCTTGACATCGACATCCATAGGCATGTCTCCCTCAGTTACATAACGCTTTGCTTTTCGCAATATGCTTTTTCAAATACACAGTCGTCCCTTTGTTCACTTCCGATTCAACGATGACTTCATCCATGAAATTTTCCATAATCGTAAACCCCATCCCTGACCGCTCAAGCTCGGGCTTTGTCGTAAACAACGGCTGGCGCGCTTCTTCGATGTCAGGAATGCCGACTCCTTCGTCTCTCACCGTCAAATGGACGACACCGTCTTCAATGATGACCGAAATGGAGACGATGCCGTTCGGATCGTTGTTGTAACCGTGAATGATGGCGTTCGTCACCGCCTCCGAGACGACCGTTTTAATTTCTGTCAGCTCATCCATCGTCGGGTCGAGCTGGGCGACGAACGCCGCCACCGTCACACGGGCGAACGACTCGTTTTCACTGCGGGCGGAAAATTGGAGGTGCATCTCGTTGCGCATTTATGCCACCCCCAATGCCTGCAACGCAAATTGTTCATCCGCCTCAAAGCGAATGATTTTAAACAGCCCCGACATGTCAAACAGCCGTTTGACGGCCGGCGATACGGCGCATACAACCATCTGCCCGCCGACGTTTTTGATTTGTTTATAGCGTCCGAGAATGACGCCGAGGCCAGAGCTGTCCATGAACGTCAATTGTCCTAAATTGAGCACGATGTGGCGGATCGCTCGGTTTTCGAGCACATCCGTCACTTGTTCACGCAATTCTTCGGCTGTATGATGGTCAAGCTCCCCAGACAGGCGAACGATGAGCACGTCTTGCTTCACTTCCAAGTCGATCGCGAGACTCACAGCGTGTTCCCCCTTGTCCATTTCAGGATATGGAGACATTTCGCTGCTGTCCGTCCGAAATCCTGCCGCTCGACAAAACTAGTGGTCGTTCGCCAAAGAGAGCGAAAAGACCGCAAAACTTGACATTATCCCACTTGCACGAAGCGGCCAAACACCCGCTTAAACAAGTCCCAAAAGCTCGCTTCTTCGACCGTTTGCTTGGCGACGATCGGGCTGCGCAAAATTTCTTTTCCATCCTGTTTTAAAATGAGGACGCCAAGCTCATCGCCTTTGCGAACGGGTGCTTTCACATTGTCTTTCACTTTGATCACTTTTTCGATCTGCTCGACCGACTGTCCTTTTTTCGTCAGCACCGACACCGACTCCGACGTCACCGCTTCGACGGATGACCGTTTGCCTTTGCTTATGTTGACGCGGGCGACTGTTTCATTCCGTTTGTACACCGGGTGAGTTCGATATTGGGAAAACGCGTAATCGAGCATCTTCGTAATTTGCGCATTGCGCGATTTCGGCGTCGGTGCTCCAAACACAACAGCGATGACGCGCATGCCGTTCTTTTTCGCCGTGGCGGTCAAACAATATTTCGCTTCGGCTGTATATCCGGTTTTCAGGCCGTCAACGCCCGGATAAAATTTGACAAGCCGGTTCGTATTGACGAGCCAAAACTTTTTGTCCGTATTTTCGCGCAAATAGTATTCGTACTTGCTCGTATATTTCGTAATATCTTCATATTTCAACAGTTCGCGCGCCATCATGGCCATATCATAAGCGCTGCTGTAGTGATGTTCCGCCGGCAGGCCGGTCGCATTGGCGAAATGGGTGTTTTTTAAGCCAAGCTGTTTCGCTTTTTTATTCATCATCTCGACAAATGCTTCTTCCGACCCGGCGATCTGCTCAGCCATAGCGACCGACGCGTCGTTGGCCGAACCGATGGCAATGCCGTGCAGCATCTCATCGACGGTCATTTCCTCGCCCGGCTCGAGGAAAATTTGCGATCCACCCATTGACGCGGCGTATTCGCTCGCCCGCACTTTTTCATCGTAGGACAGCTTTCCTTCATCGATGGCTTCCATGATCAACAGCATCGTCATAATTTTCGTCATGCTCGCCGGCGGCAATGGTTCATGGGCATTTTTTTCATACAATACTTTGCCGGTGTCGCGTTCAATCAAAATGGCTGATTTCGCCTCATCGGCCAGCTTCACTTTCGCCTCCTTCATCTCTTTCGCCTCGGCATGGGCAGAAAGAGGAAGAAAAAGAAGAAACGGCAATAAAAGAAGACGAGTGACTTTCGTTTTCATCTCCCAAACCTCCATTCTTTATACATGCCATTTTTTCCAGGCGAGATATTTTTATACAAAAAACAGCTCATTTTCCAAAAAACAAAAAAAAACGCCCGAAACACGCGTTTCAGGCGTCTTCTACTTGAACAACTGCTTTTTTCCTTGCGGATCGCCAGCATCCCTCTCTATACGATGGTCTCATAAATGAGCGGCGGCCGAGCAACCGGCTGCGGCGACAGACGAATAGCCGCCTCGATCTTTTCTTTCACGTCAAGCACATCTGGCCGGTTGCTGTGAATCGTGGCGAGCGCTTCCCCTTTCTGAACGCGATCGCCGATTTTTTTATGGAGCACAATGCCGACCGCCAAATCGATCACGTCTTCTTTTTTCGCCCGGCCGGCGCCGAGCCACATGGCGGCCGTGCCGATGTCATCGGCGGCCATCTCGGCGACATAGCCGTCGGCAGCCGCCGTGACGGTCGACGTATAGGCCGCCTTTGGCAATTTATCCAGATCGTCGACGACCGATGCATCTCCACCTTGAGCGGCCAAAAACGTTTTGAACGCCGCGATGGCGGCCCCGCTGCGAATCGCCTCTTCAAGCAAACGGCGCGCCTCATCAAGCGATGGCGCCTTCTCCGCCAAATAGACCATATGGCTGCCGAGCGTCAAACAAAGTTCGGTTAAATCGTGCGGCCCGTTTCCTTTTAACGTTTCGATGGCCTCTTTCACTTCCAAGGCGTTGCCGACGGCATAGCCGAGCGGCTGGCTCATGTCAGAAATGACCGCCATCGTCCGGCGGCCGACGCGCTTGCCAATGTCGACCATCACTCGAGCGAGCCGGCGCGCCTCGTCAAGTTTCTTCATAAACGCTCCGGCGCCCGTTTTCACATCCAAGACGATGGCATCAGCCCCAGCGGCGATTTTTTTGCTCATGATCGACGAGGCGATGAGCGGAATGCTGTTGACGGTCGCCGTCACATCGCGAAGCGCATATAGCTTTTTGTCAGCCGGTGTCAAATCGCCCGTTTGGCCGATAATGGCGATTCCGTTTTCATTCACGAGTCGAATGAACTCCTCTTTGCTTATTTCGACATGAAACCCGGGCACCGACTCAAGTTTGTCGATCGTGCCCCCTGTATGGCCGAGGCCGCGCCCAGACATTTTCGCCACCGGCACGCCGACGGCGGCGACGAGCGGGCCTAACACGAGTGTCGTCGTATCGCCGACGCCGCCAGTCGAGTGTTTATCGACTTTCACGCCGCGGATGCCTGATAAGTCGATGACCTCGCCAGAATGGACCATCGCCATCGTCAGCGCGGCCGTTTCTTCCTCGGTCATGCCGCGAAAATAAATCGCCATCGCGAGCGCGCTCATTTGGTAATCGGGAATGTCCCCGTTTGTATACCCTCGGACGATCCACTCAATTTCTTCCTTCGTCAGCGCCTTTCCGTCGCGCTTTTTCGCAATCAAATCGACCATTCGCATCGCGATCACCTTTTTCGTTTTGATTTCGCCATTTCGGCGACAATCGCTTTCACAAGCCGCAAAAAGTCCGTCTTCACCCGCTCGGCCGTTTCAACCACTTCGTCGTGGTGAAGCGGAGCATCCGACATCCCTGCAGCCATATTCGAAATGCACGAAATGCCGAGCACCTCAATGCCGCCGTGGCGGGCGACGATCACTTCCGGGACGGTCGACATGCCGACCGCATCGCCGCCGAGCGTACGAATCATGCGGATTTCCGCCGGCGTTTCGTACGACGGCCCCGTATTGGCGACATATACTCCTTCATGCACGCGAACGCCAAGTCTCGCCGCCGTTTCCTTGGCGAGCTCGCGCAGCCGCCGGCTGTACGCTTCCGTCATGTCTGGAAAGCGAGGACCAAGCTCCGGATCGTTCGGACCAATGAGCGGATTTGTGCCCAGCAAGTTGATATGGTCGGAAATGATCATGAAATCGCCGGGCTGGAACCGTTCGTTGATGCCGCCCGCAGCGTTTGTCACGATCAATTCGCGGACGCCAAGCGCCTTCATCACCCGGATGGGAAACGTCACTTCTTGAAGCGAATACCCTTCATAATAATGAAACCGCCCTTGCATGGCGACAACGGTCGCCCCCTCAAGCCGCCCATATACGAGCCGTCCAGCGTGTCCTTCAACGGTCGACACTGGAAATCCGGGAATATCTTCATATGGAATGCGAACCGCCTCTTCGATTTCATCAGCGAGCACGCCGAGCCCCGAGCCGAGAATGAGACCGATTTCAGGCGGAGTTGGCATCAATGAGCGCAAATGACCGGAGGTTTTTTCAATCGCTTGTCGATCCATTCTTTTCCCCCTCATCGTTCTTTATGAAGTTAGGCCAAATCAGCCAAAAAGCTTGTTCCGTACGGCGGCCGGTTGACTTGGAAGTTATCCGCAATCGTTGCGCCGACATCGGCAAACGTCTCGCGGACTGGGAGCGGCTTGCCGCCGCGAAATCGCGGGCTGTACACAAGAAGCGGCACATATTCGCGCGTATGGTCCGTTCCATGGTGCACCGGATCGTTGCCGTGGTCAGCGGTGATGATAAGCAAGTCGTCCGCTGTCAAGCGCGGCAACACATCGGCAAGCCGGGCGTCAAACTCTTCGAGCGCATCGCCGTAACCTTTTGGGTCGCGGCGATGGCCGTATTTAGCGTCAAAATCGACGAGATTGACGAAACTCAACCCGGTAAAGTCCATGCCGAGCGTGTCGACGAGCTTATCCATTCCGTCCATATTGGATGTCGTTCGCAACGACTGGGTAACTCCTTCATTGTCGTAAATATCGGCGATCTTCCCGATGGCAATCACTTCATAACCGGCGTCTTTCAATTCATTCATCACCGTTTTGCCAAACGGCTTAAGCGCATAGTCGTGCCGGTTGGCGGTTCGCTCAAAATGGCCGGGTTTGCCGATGAACGGTCGGGCAATGACGCGCCCGACCATATACGGCTCGTCGCGCGTCAATTCACGAGCGATTTCGCAAATGCGGTACAATTCATCAAGCGGCACAACTTGTTCATGGGCGGCGATTTGCAAGACGGAGTCGGCTGATGTATAGACGATGATCGCCCCTGTTTTCATATGCTCTTCGCCAAGCTCTTCGATGATCGCTGTTCCGCTCGCCGGTTTGTTGCCGATCACGTTCCGGCCGGTGCGCCGCTCGAGCTCAGCGATCAATTCATCTGGGAACCCGTTCGGAAAGACGCGGAACGGCTTGTCGATGCGAAGGCCCATCAGCTCCCAATGGCCTGTCATCGTATCTTTTCCAGCCGATGCTTCCTTCATTTTTGTATAGTACGCGAGCGGTCGCTCGACTTTCGGCACCCCTTTGATCTCACGAATATGGCTTAGGCCGAGCTTCGCCATGTTCGGCATATAGAGGCCGCCGCGATACTCAGCGATATGGCCGAGCGTATCCGCTCCTTTGTCGTTGTATTTCTCGGCATCCGGCGCCTCACCGATGCCGACTGAATCCATCACAATCAAAAAAACGCGCCGGTATGTCGTTTTCACATTCATTCCCCCTGCCTGCAATAAAAAATGGAGTCTCTTTCTATCGTTCCCGTATTTTCGCGAAAACACGCCTATGGCCAATTGGTCAGAAGTCTAACAACTAAAACGACAGGCAAGCGCCTAGCATACGGCAGCTGCTAGGCGCGCGGGTGGTACTGTTTGTACACGTCTTTTAGGCGCGTTTTCGTAACATGCGTATACATTTGCGTCGTCGAAATGTCGGCATGCCCAAGCAACTCTTGCACAGCGCGCAAATCGGCTCCGTTCTCAAGCAGATGCGTCGCAAACGAATGCCGAAGCGTATGCGGCGTCAATTCTTTTTCGATGCCGGCTTCTTTCGCGAGCCGCTTTAAAATTTTCCAAAACCCTTGCCGTGTCAACCGCTGGCCATAATGGTTCAAAAACAGCGCCTCCGTTGCCCGTCGTCGCGGATTGACAAGCTGCGGGCGCCCTCGCTCCAAATAGTGGGCAAGCGCTTCAATCGCCATGCGCCCGATCGGCACGATCCGCTCTTTCCGCCCTTTTCCATAGCAGCGGACAAACCCCATCGTCAAATGCACGTCGCTTAAGTTGAGCTGCACAAGCTCACTGACGCGCATGCCGGTCGCATACAACAGCTCCAGCATCGCCTTGTCGCGCAACCCAAACGGTGTGCTCACTTGCGGCGCTGCAAGCAGCGCCTCGACTTCCTCGACCGACAGCACTTTCGGCAGCGTCCGTTCAAACTGCGGCGTTTCGATATGGACGGTCGGGTCTTGCGCCGCGATTTTCTCCCTTAGCAAAAACTGATGAAACGAACGGATCGACGCCAAATGGCGGGCGATCGTCCGCGCCGATTGCCCTTGTTCGCTTAAAAACTTTAAAAAATGGAGAATATGGAGGCGCTCCACTTCGCCCCACGCCTGAAGCTGCTCGACTTGACGCAAATAGCGGACGTATTTTTTCAAATCGCGTTCATACGAAACGATCGTATTGTGCGCCAAATTCCGCTCCACCGTCAAATAATGCAGAAAATCTTTCAACTCGTATTCCAACGCTCTCTACTCCCCATCGCGATAAAAAAATATCAGCCGGTCGAGCCAACTTGGCGGCGCACTCTCCGCCGCCGATACTTTGACCGCCGATCCCTTCGGCTCATCGTATCGGTGGTAATACTCGTACTCGCGGTTAAACCATACAAGACTATAATAAAATAAAATGGTGCATCCCGTAAATAAAAGAAACACTTTCACCATTTGCCAAACGGTTTTCATGGCATCCTCCCTATCAGCTGCTTGTCAGCTTGCTAGTATGAGGATATGCCATTTGTTTCGTTGTTTATACGCAAAAAACCTTTCCCGTTGGAAAAGGTTTTATTTTTCTTCATGCTTTTGCTGGCAACGGTGACAAATGCCGTGGAACGTCAAACGATGGTCTTTAATTTTAAATTTCCACTTCTCCTCAACAATCGCTTCGACATCCTCAAGTAAATCTTCTTGAATTTCCGCCACCGACCCGCATTCTAAGCAGATGAGGTGGTGATGAAAATGGGCCGCTCCTTCCTTGCGGAGGTCATAGCGCGACACCCCGTCCCCGAAATTGATTTTATCGACAATTTTCAACTCGGTGAGCAGCTCGAGCGTCCGATATACGGTCGCCAGTCCGATCTCTGGGGATTTTTCTTTCACGAGGAGGTAGACGTCTTCCGCGCTTAAATGGTCTTCTTCATGTTCAAGCAGGACTCTTACTGTCGCTTCCCGCTGCGGCGTCAGTTTATAGCCGGCTGAGTGCAGCTGCTTCTTAATTCGTTCCACACGATCTTCCATGTTTTCATTCCTCCCTCGCCATTCACCTCCCATTATAACAAATGTGCGCGGGAAGGTTCAAAGTATAATTACTATCACAAAAAAACAACAATGATTACTACATAATAATTATTATTAAATTAACGACCCATTTCACCACCTGTTTCATCAAGACCGGCGAAAGGTACGCTTCCACCGCCGAAGAGACAAGCAGCCCGAAGGCGGCCGCGGCCATCGCCGCGGCATAGCGCATCACCATCGGGAACACTGGCTCGTGCGGCCGTTTCATAAACTGATTGCGCACCATCCGCAAGGAAAACGATATCGACATCACGCCCATCACGATCATGAGCGGAATGACAAGCAAATTTTGCGGCATCACCGAAACAAATGACAATAAAAACCCTTTCCAGCCCATTTGATTGACTAAAAAGCCGACGGTGAAGCCGACGACAATGCCTTTTAAAAACAGTAAAACCAAAATGACCGGCAGTCCGATGACGGAAATGCCAAGCACCCACATGAGGACCATATATTTGACGTTATGCATGTAGCTTTGACGGAACATGTCGTGGGCGCTTGCCACGTTGTCTTTTGATACTTGTCCAAAAAATTGCGCCAAGTAATAATACAAATCTTGCTTTTGGCTGAAGCCGAGGCTGTTGACGACAATGGCGCCGAAAATGACGCCCATGAGAAACAGGACGATGACAAACACGTACAGCGAAGCATGTTCACGCCAATGAACAGCGATAGCCGATTTCAGCGGATGGGTTCTCATCGTGCTTCGTCCTCCTACTTTGTCTCTTAGTAGATTGTATGTCCATCCGCTTTCGGTATGACTGTTTTTCTAAAAGGCTGGTGATGTAATAAAAAAGCAGCTCAACACCGACGTGTGACCAACTCCACGGGCGGCACGCCGCCTCGGTCCATTGGCGCATGGCTGGGCCAAGCAGCACGCACGGGCATGATGATGAACGGCAGGAGCGCTGCCCGAGTGGTTACCCCTCCCGCACTTTCCCGTACCTCCCACCGCCCCCGGCCTCGATATAGAGCGCGCCGCTGCGGGCAAGGACGATCAGTTGGGCCAATTTTTCTCCGACCGTCTCCGCGATCTCTTCCTCCGACGCCTCATGAAGAACACGTATTTCCGTGCCAAAACGGCCAAGCAGTTTTTCATACGCTTTTGGACCAAGGCCGGGGATGAATTCAAGCGGCACTTGATAAATGTACGGCGGCCGTTTCGGCCCGCGTTCTGCCGTTTTCAGCTCCTCCAGCCGGTCAAACACGCCTTTCACGACCCGATGATGGCCGCATGCCGCACAGCTGTCGACGTCCGGCGCAACCGGCGCAAGGCAGCGCTCGCACACTGTCTGGTGATATTTTCCTAGTTTCGGATTTAAACCGTAGTTGGCGACAATCACGCGCCCGTCTTCACCGCGCAGCGCTTTTTCAAACTCGGCAAACGTCGGGGAGGAAAGCCGCACTTCTTCATATTCGCGGGCGATTTTCCGCAGCGAATGGGCATCGGAATTCGTCAAGTACGGGTAGCGATGCAATTCGGCGATCTGGTCCGCCATCGCCGTGTCGGCGCTTAACCCAAGTTCAATGGCATCAATCCAATCCGGGTCAAACACTTCTGTCAGGCTGTGCTTGACCCCTTTTCCGTACAAGCTTTTAAACGGGGTGAACGCGTGCGCGGGAATGAACCAGCCGCCCTGCTCTTTCGCGGCAGCTTGCAGCTCGCGGCCGGAGGCGTAAATGCGCTGTGAACTGAGCGACATGTTCTTTACCCGTTTGCCAAGCCAGCCGGAAAACGTGCGCATCGTCTGCACAGTCGGCAAAAAAACGAGCACGTGGATCGGTCCATGGCAATGGTCGTCATATACTTCGATTTCACTGCCTAACAAAAGCGTCACTTTCCCGGCGCTGACGCCGCCCCCCTCATGTTCGCGCCAACCGTGCTTCTCCATTGCCCGCTCGAGCTCGTCCAGCACTTCGGGCACATGGCTGTCAATGACGCCGACGAGGTCGATCCCTTTCACCTCAGCCGCCTCATGCAAGATGTTCTCAAGCGTCAACGTCCGCGCCCCAGTAATTTTCACCGGGCGGCCCGAGGCGGTGCGGCCGATGTGAATATGTAAATCAGCATAATAACAGCCGAGGCCGCGCTCGTTTTTTTTATTCGGCATTTTGCTCCCCTAGCGCGCGGCGCAGCTGCAAATATTGCAAGGCGTATGCCGTTTTCGCATCGTAAATGTCGCGTTGTTGAAGCATCTCAAGCGCCTCCTCCAATGTCACTTCCAACAGCTCGACAAACTCATCTTCATCCAAACCGGCGCCGTCCTCCGCTTTTTCCAGCCCCTCGGCGACATACAAATGAATGAGCTCATCGGCAAACCCTGGGGACGTATAAAAAGAAATCAGATGGCGCATCGATTGGGCGCGGTAGCCCGTTTCCTCTTTCAGCTCGCGGTGTGCGGAAGCGAGCGGCTCTTCCCCATGTTCGAGCTTGCCCGCCGGAATCTCGACTAATGCGCGCTCCAGCGCTTTTCGGTACTGGCGGACAAGAACGATTTTCCCGTCCGGCAACAGCGGCAGCACCGCCACCGCCCCCGGATGTTTGATCACCTCGCGCCGGCTTTTCTGCCCGTTTGGCAGCTCCACTTCCTCCACATACAACTCAATAATGCGGCCGCTGAACAATTTCTCTTTGTGGACGGTTTTTTCATACAACTTCTCCATTCTTCTTCTCCCCTATCGATTGATGGACTCTTTTCCATTGTACTACATGTTTGGCCATTTTTTCGCTTCCGTTGTACAATGGACGTGTCATTGATCGCGAAAGGAGGCGCAAAAGATGAACAAACGCCGCATCGGCACATCAGACTTATACGTCAGCGAAATTGGACTCGGCTGCATGTCGCTCGGCACTGATGAAAACCATGCCATCTATCTCATCCATGAAGCATTGGAGCGCGGCATCAACTACTTGGATACAGCCGATTTATACGACCGCGGCTTAAACGAGGAATTTGTCGGCAAAGCGGTGAAAGGAAAACGCGACCAAGTCATCATCGCGACAAAAGTCGGCAACCGTTGGCGCCGAGACGGAAGCGGCTGGGACTGGGATCCGTCAAAAGCCTATATCAAACAAGCGGTCAAAGAGAGCCTGCGCCGCCTGCAAACGGACTACATTGACTTATACCAGCTCCACGGCGGCACGATCGACGACCCGATCGATGAGACGATTGAAGCGTTCGAAGAGCTGAAGCAAGAAGGCGTCATCCGTTGGTACGGCATCTCCTCGATCCGCCCAAACGTCATTCGCGAATATGTGAAGCGCTCGAACATCGTCAGCGTCATGATGCAATACAGCTTGCTTGACCGGCGGCCGGAAGAATGGTTCCCGCTTCTTCGCGAACATCACATCAGCGTGATCGCCCGCGGTCCGGTCGCTAGAGGCTTGCTCACGAGCCGCCCGCTTGAACAAGCGAGCAGCGCGGTGAAAGAACACGGATACCTCGATTATTCCTACAAAGAACTGCAGGCGCTCATCCCGAAGCTGAAGGAAAAAACGGCCGGGCGCCGTTCATTGACCGCGACCGCGCTGCAATTTTGCCTGTATGACCCGGTCGTTGCCGCCGTCATCCCGGGCGCCAGCCGCCTTGAACAGCTTGAGGAAAACGTCGCCGCCGCTTCCGCCCCGCCGCTTGATGCCGACGAATACGAATGGCTGAAACAAACGACGAAACGCTCGGTGTACGACGTGCATCGATAAAAACCAAAGGAGCGGAAAGAAAGCCGACATGCCTTGCTGAAAAATAGATCGAGCCAAAAAATGCAAACAAATCGAGAGCCTGGCGGCCGTTGACGGCCGCATACGGGCTCTCGTTCGGTACGTGCGGCCGCTCATTTGCGATGAGCGGGCCGCTTTATTTCTTTTCATCTACGTATCGGTCCCTCGCCGCCCCTAAGCCAACGGCCATCATAGCGATGCAGACGGCAACAAGCAGACCAAGCGGCGCATTGAAGCGGCCGGACGCATCATACAGCACCCCGAACAACGGCGGTCCGGCAGCCGCCAGCAAGTAGCCGACCGATTGCGCCATGGCGGACAATTGGGCGGCGGCGAGCGGACGGCGCGTGCGCAGCGTAAACAGCATCATCGCAAGCGAAAACGCCATGCCGGCGCCGATGCCGGCGAAAAGCGCCCCAACCCAAAGCAGCCAACCTTGGCCAGCCAAAAAGGCGATCGTTCCAAAAGCCATGAGCAACACCGCCGAGCCGATCAGCACTTTTTGATTGTCCATCCGCTCCGCGAGCATCGGAGAGACGAACATCATCGGGAGCTGGGCGAACTGGAAGAAAAAGAGCAGCCATCCGGCCGTATCGGCCGCCAACCCCTTGCTTTGTCCAAGCTCCGGCAGCCAAGTGACGATGCAGTAAAAGAAAAACGATTGCAATCCCATAAACAGCGTCACTTGCCAGGCGAGCCATGACCGCCAAAGCGTTGAGCGGCGGCTTCCGGACGGCGCCCCGTCCGGCTCCCGGCGGCGTGCTTGCGGCAGCCAAACAGCAAGCGCCAAAGCCGCCAGCAATGCCCAAAAGCGAAACGCCCCTTGCCAGCCAAGCCCCCAGCCATCGGCAAGCGGAACAGCGATTCCGGAAGCGAACGCCGCACTCATGTTCATCGTCACCGTATAAATGCCCATCATGAAACCAACCCGTTCGGGAAACGACTCTTTCACCAGCGCCGGCATCAAGACGTTGTCCACCGCAATGGCTGCACCGATCAGCACCGTGCCGGCAAACAGCCAAGAACTGCCGGAGAGCGGCCGGAGAAGCTCGCCAACGAGCAGCACGATCAACGAAAAAAAGAGCGTCCGCTTCATCCCGAACCGGCGGGCGAGAGCCGCTGCCGCCGGTGCCAGCAAGGCGAACGCCATAAGCGGAATCGTCGTCAACGCTCCGGCGGCCGCGTAGGAAAGGCCAAGCTCCCGCTGCAAATCGGGCACGAGCGGGCCGACCGTCGTAAGCGGCGCGCGCAAATTGACGGCCAACGCGACGACTGCTCCAGCCGTCCAGAATGGAAAAGAAGAGGGGCGCGTCGCTGCCGCATTCGATTTCATCGTCCATCCCCTCCGCTACTTAAATTTCCGCCAGTCTAGCTCGCTTTCCTCAAGCAGCTCGGCAAACGATTTCTGTTCCTCACGGCGGCGCGCTTCCTCGCGGCGCCGCGCTTCCTCTGCCGCCCGCCTCCGCGCTTCTTCCTCGGCAAGTGCGCGCTTTTTCTCAAGCAGCTTCGCTTCCACCGCGGCGCCAAGCCGGTCGGCGATCGTCAAAGCCTCCGTCCCTTGCTCTTTTTTTCGCCCGATCTTCTTCATCATGTCCGCCCCCTTGCATAACAATCGTTCATTTGTCAAACGATACAACTACACGACAAAGAAAAGGAGAGATGATGGATGGCGAAAAACCGCGCCCAAAAAGGGAAACCGTCCGCTGATACGGTCAAGCCGGTGATCGCAAAAGAAGAATTGGAAAAAGCAACCCACCCGACCAAGCGGCAAAACAGTCCTCAATAACCACAACATGGACGATGCAGCTTTTATCAAAAGGGGCGCCCTGCAGCCCAAATCGGCTTTCAGGGCGTCCCCTTTACAACACTTCGGTGATGTGCGGCATATGCTCGCCAAGCCAAGCAATGGCCGCCTCCAGCGTCGGAAACTCTTTCGTTTCAAACGTCATTTCGTTTTGCAGCAGCCAGACGTCTTTCGCCTCATGATACGGGCCGGCGACCGACCAATGAAGCAAGCTGTACGGATCGTTTTCATGGGTGAACGACACCCATGTTTTTTGCTTCGCCGTCTTTGCGAGCTGCTCTAACTTACCGTTCATCGCCGGATTTCACCTCAACAAGCGGCATATGACCATTCAACGTTTGCCCTAGGCTTTTGAGCTGAAAAACGGTTGTTCCCGGCTTGACGTCAATCGTCATCGCTTCATCAAAAAAGATGAGCCGCGACCGTTCCACGAGCACCGGCACGAAATTCGTTTCGACGGCCAAATCATCGTCATCGGCCTTGTCGACAAGCCATAGCGCCGGCACGCCGTCGACCAAACAGCCGCAGCCGTCCGTGTCAAACGCCAGCTTTAACTGCCGCTCGGATTGCGCTACAATAGAGGCAAGCGCCCGTTTGGCTGCATCCGTAAACGTGATCGATACACTCATGCCTGACTCCTTTTTCCTTATTGATTTTCTTTTTCATTTTACCTGCCAACACGCGAAACTGTCAAAGCAAAGGAGGAACAAGCGATGGCAAACGTGCAAATCAAAGTGAATGACAACGGTTCGCTGCGCGTCACCGGCGATGTGGAACTGCTCGATGGAGAAGGAAAGCCGTTTGTGACCAAACAAACGTTTTCGCTCTGCCGTTGTGGGCTGTCGAACAACAAACCGTTTTGCGACGGTTCACATAAAGGCCGCTTCCAATCCGTTGTCCGCGCCCCTTTGCCGGAAACGGATAAACAATAAGGCGGTGAGAAGCCGATGGACGAACGATGGCTGCAAAAACAAGTGCGCAACTGCCTGCGGCATTATGGCTATGATGATGACATGATGCCGCTTGGCGAAGACGACTGGCGCGAGCTTTGCACCCGCATTGCCGCCGCCAAAGAGAGGCAGCCAAACGCGGACATGTATGAACTTGTCCATGACGCCGTCTACCGGTTCATCACCAGCGCTTGACCCGGCTCGTGTCAAACGAACACGGGGTTGGCCCCAAAGGCCATCTTTCTTCAAGAAGAGGAAAGGCGTTTCGCGCGTCTAGACGATGATCAGAAAGGGTGCCCCTTATATTTGGGACACCCTCGCTTACTTTTGGAAAAACGCCCCTTTCGCCACCTTTTCCACCAAACTCGGCGCAAGGCGATACAGCCGGCTGCCGAGATCCATCCAGCGCGGCATGTTCACTTCGCGCGTCGGCGTCATCATCACGTCGACCACACGCTTCGCCACCGCCTCCGGGCGCAGCATCCAACGCGACACGTTGCGCACATACTCTCCCGATTCATCAGCGGTTGAAAAAAAGTTCGTCTCCACCGGCCCCGGATTGACGGCCGTGACAAAAATGCCAAAGCGCCCCGCCTCGAGGCGAAGGCTGTCAGTAAAGCCGATGACGGCATGTTTCGTCGCGGAATAGACGCTCGACTTCGGCGTCGCGATTTTGCCGGCTTGCGACGCAATGTTGATAATATGACCGCTTCCTCTCTCTTTCATATGCGAATACACCGCCTTCGTACAGGCGATGAGGCCGAAGACGTTGACGGCAAACATCCTCTCCATTTCATCCAAGTCGATGTCCTCGACATAGCGAAAGACGCCAAACCCGGCGTTGTTGACCAACACATCGATCGCGCCAAGATCCGCAATGAGCTGGGAAACAACCGCCTCGATCATGCCGCGGTCGCTGACATCAAGCGATGCATACGGGGCGCGAATACCGGTTTGCGCTTCGATCCGCGCGCTCGCTTCTTTCAGCCTTTCTTCACTGCGCGCCAAGAGCACCGGCACCGCCCCTTGGCGCGCCGCTTCATAGGCGATTTGCTCGCCAATTCCTCCCGACGCTCCGGTAATGACGACATGGCGCCCCTTCAGCCGCACACCGACACCCCCGCCGCTTCGTACACATAATGGCCGTCTTCGTGTCTTTTTTGTACATACCCGTTTTCTTCCAAATAATCAAGCTGGCCGATCGTCTCTGACATCGTCAGCATGAGCTGGCGTTCGTAAGCGGTGGGAAACAGCTTTTGACAAACGTCAAACACCGTATGCGGGCGTTCTTTCACCATTTCGAGCACCCGCTCGGCGCGCTGGCGCTGCTTACCCAGCCGCTCGCGAACGAGCGCCGGAATATCGGTCGCATCGTCGCCATGGCCGTTTAGCGAGCGAACGATATCGTATTGCAGCATTTTTTGCAGCGACTCGTTGTACTGCAACAACGGTTTCGGCCGTCCCGTCTCCCCTTCCGCCGGCGGCTCCATCATTGGATTCGGGGAAATATGAACAAGCAAATGATCGCCGCCGATCAGCAATCCGTCCGCCTCGCGGTAGAGGGCGATATGGCTTTGCGCATGCCCCGGCGTTTCGATGACCTGCCACCCGGGCATCCCCGGCACCGCGTCCCCTTCCGTCACCATGATGTCAAGCCCGCGTCGGCTTGCGTAGCGAAGCGATCCGCCTTCTTTGGACAGCTGACTGAACAAACGGCGGTCGACGCCGCATTCCGTAAAAAATTCCTGAAAAAATTGGACGTACCGCTCCATAAACGAACGTTCGCGGCGCAAAAACGGATCCGCTTTCGGATGGCCGATGATCGGCGCATGCGGAACATAATCAAGCAAGCCGACATGATCCGGATGATGGTGAGTAATGACGATTTGTTCAATATCCTCTGGCGCATAACCGACCTCGCCAAGCTGCTTCACAAACAGCTGCCATGCCTGCTCTGTTTTCACTCCGGCATCGACCAGTGTCAACCGATCGCCGGCGATCACGTACATATGCACATCACCGACCGGAAACGGCGTCGGCACCGTGATCCGATACACTCGTTCTTCGTTCATTGCGTTCCCTTCTTTCCCAAAGTTCATGAACCATCCCGTTCGAACCGTTTCATCAGTCAAAATGAATAGTTATTCATTATATTTTATTTTACAGTTTACATCGATTTCATCCATTTGTCATGGATTTCATCCATTTGTCATGCCTTTTTCTTCCGCACGACGAAATTGCAAAAAAATTCGGTCTCCTCTCTTGACAACAGCGCCTGTCCCGCGGCATAATGACTAATAACATCACGGATACGGCAAACCGGCGATGAACAGGGCCAGTAAACCGCAAACGGCACCAGAGAGCGAAGCCCGCGGCTGGAAGGCTTTGCGGCCCTCTTTGCGGTTGAACCTACCCTAGGAGCTGTTAGGCCAACCTAAACGCCTCCCCGGCGTTATCGGGGCAGAGTCGGGCCTGTTTGGCGCTTGGGCCAAATCGGGCCAAAAAAGGTGGTACCGCGGAAACGAAGGTTTTCCGTCCTTTTGCAGGACGGGAAACCTTTTTCTTTTGGATGGATACATCAAGGCAAGGAGGAGTGGAATGATGAACAACGAACGAACGATCGCGCTCATCGGCGCCGGCTCGATGGCGGAATCGCTCATCGCCGGCATGACGAAAGCGTTTTGCCATCCGGCGCACATTGTCGTCGCCAACCGACAAAACCGCGCTCGGCTCGAGGAGCTGGCGCGCCAATACGGTGTTTGCACGGCGGGTTGCGCGCAAGAAGCCGTCAAACAAGCGGATATCGTCATTTTGGCGATGAAGCCGAAAGACGTCGTCGAAGCGATGAACGCCATCGCACCGACCCTCCGCGCCCATCAGCTCATTCTTTCACTGCTCGCGGGCATCACGACCGAGACGATCGAACGGCTCGCTGGACGCAACATCCCTGTCGTGCGCGCCATGCCAAACACATCCGCCGCCGTCGGCTTATCAGCGACCGCCATCGCCGGCGGCCGCTTCGCCGCGAAAGAACATCTTGAGGTCGCCAAACAGCTGTTTGAAACGGTCGGCATCGTCGCTGTTGTGCCGGAGCGCGACTTGCATGCGGTCACCGGCCTGTCCGGGAGCGGTCCGGCGTATGTGTATTACTTGGTCGAAGCGATGGAAAAAGCGGCGGCCGACATCGGCCTTGAGCGAGATGTCGCCAAACGGCTCATTTTGCAAACGATCATCGGCGCAGCCGAGATGCTAAAAGCGTCCGACAAACATCCATCCGTCTTGCGCCGCGAAGTGACAAGTCCAGGCGGCACGACCGAAGCCGGCATTGGCGTGCTTGAGCAATACCGGTTCCAAGAAGCGGTCATCGCCTGCATCCGCCGGGCGACGGCCCGCTCCGAAGAGCTCGGCAGCGCTCTTCTCGCTGCCATCGCCGAAGCGTAAAGAGCGGACCTCCGGAGCGCGCCGCCCCTGCACGGCGGATGGGCGGGGAAGTTTCGGCAAAACCGGGCGCAATGAACAAGGAAACAAACGAACCTTTTCATCCGGTTATGGAAGATTTTTTTGGTTTCGCATAACGGAAACTCGAATTTCGCACATGACACAACCGCATAAGCCCATCTTTACCCAAAACAGACCATGTTAACAGGGCCGCGGCTTTTCCACCGTCCGGCTCAGGCAAAACAGTCCGTTTCACTTTGTTTTTGACAGGCAGCGTGCTATCATCAGTCATGAACCACTCATTGGCCTAGAAAGGAGCTGCTTGTCATGAACACGATGCTGTTTTCGCCGTATACAATCCGCGGGCTGACGCTGAAAAACCGAATTGTCATGTCGCCGATGTGCATGTATTCGTGCGACACGAAAGACGGCGCCGTACGCACGTGGCATAAAATCCACTACCCGGCTCGCGCTGTCGGCCAAGTCGGCTTGATTATCGTTGAAGCGACCGGCGTGACGCCGCAAGGTCGCATTTCTGAACGCGACTTAGGCATTTGGAGCGATGACCATATCGCCGGGCTTCGCGAACTCGTTGGGCTTGTGAAAGAGCATGGGGCGGCCATCGGCATCCAGCTTGCCCACGCCGGAAGAAAATCGCAAGTGCCGGGAGAGATCATCGCTCCGTCAGCCATCCCGTTTGATGATTCGTCGCCGACGCCAAAAGAAATGACGAAAGCCGACATCGAAGAAACGGTGCAGGCGTTCCAAAACGGGGCGCGGAGGGCAAAAGAAGCCGGCTTTGACGTCATTGAAATCCATGCCGCCCACGGCTACCTCATTAACGAATTTTTATCGCCGCTCTCCAACCGGCGCCAAGACGAGTACGGCGGCTCTCCGGAAAACCGTTACCGTTTCTTGGGCGACGTGATTGACGCTGTCCGCGAGGTATGGGACGGGCCGCTGTTTGTGCGCATCTCAGCGTCCGACTATCACCCGGAAGGACTGACAGCGAAAGACTATGTTCCATACGCCAAACGGATGAAAGAGCAAGGCGTCGACCTTGTTGACGTCAGTTCCGGCGCCGTCGTTCCGGCGCGCATTGACGTCTATCCGGGCTATCAAGTGCCGTTTGCCGAACTGATCCGCCGTGAAGCAGACATCCCGACCGGCGCCGTCGGGCTCATTACATCCGGCTGGCAGGCGGAAGAAATTGTGCATAACGGCCGCGCCGACCTCGTCTTTTTGGGGCGCGAGCTGCTGCGCAACCCATACTGGCCATACGCCGCAGCGCAGGAGCTCGGCGTCAAAATCGACGCACCCGTCCAATATGAGCGCGGCTGGCGGTTTTAACCGCGCGGGATCGAAAACGAGGCGAAATCAGCGGCAAGATCGGTGTTCGGAAACACCTTCCGCGCCTCGGCGACGAGCTGCAGCGCCGCCTCGCCTTGATAGCGAGAGCTGATATGGGTCAAAATAAGCCGCTTCGCTCCGGCCCGCCTCGCCACCTCGGCTGCATCTGTGGTCGTGGAATGGAAATAGTCATGGGCCAGCCGCTGTTCCGCCGCGGCAAACGTCGCCTCGTGGACGGCGACATCGGCATCGCGGGCGAGTTCAATCGCCGCTTCGCAAAAACGGGTGTCGCCGAGCACCGCGACGATCCGCCCTTTTTGCGGCGGCCCGACAAACTCACGCCCGTCGATGACCGTGCCGTCATCCAGCACGACCGTTTTTCCTTGCTTAATTTCTTGATAAATCGGGCCGGGGCGGACGCCGAGTGCTTGCAATCGATCGACCAAGAGCGGGCCGGGCAAATCTTTTTCCACGACGCGGAAACCGTATGACGGCATGCCGTGATCGAGCCGTTTGGCGATGACGGAAAACCGTTCATCGTCAAAAATGACGCCCTCATCGATCTCCACAATGTTCAGTTCATAGCGGAGCTTTGTCCCGCTGACGGCAAGGGCCGTTTCGACAAACGCGCGAATGCCTTTTGGGCCGAAGACCGTAAGCGGCGTCTCGCCGCTTTGAAACGAACGGCTGCCTAGCAGTCCAGGCAATCCAAACAAATGGTCGCCATGCAAGTGCGTAATAAAAATATGCTCAATGCGGCGCGGGCGAATGGCGGTATGCAAAATTTGATGCTGCGTCGCTTCGCCGCAGTCAAACAGCCATGTCGCCCCGCGCTCGTCAAGCAGCTGCAAAGCGACGGACGATACGTTGCGCTCTTTGGCCGGCACGCCGGCACCCGTGCCTAAAAACAACAGTTCCAACGCGCTTCACTCCTTTTTCTCGCTCAACATTGCCTGTTGTTAGCGTACCAATGTCAAAACGGCTTTTCAACTTTCTTTTGCGCTCAAAAACGCCGGGTTGGCGCCCGGCTCTTTTATGAACATAAAATGCTTTGCCGCCTAAACGCAACAAAGTGTTTGCGTTCCGACCGGCAAACCTCTACAATGGTTTCATTGAAGAGACAAATTTGGTTAAAGCGAGGTACATACGGTGGACAACATGAATCCGAAATCGATCATCGTCATTTTCGGAGCGACGGGAGATTTGGCGAAACGGAAACTGTTTCCGTCCCTTTACCGCCTGTATGAAAAAGGGCATTTGAACGAGCAATTCGCTGTCGTCGGCGTCGCGCGCCGCCCGTTGTCGGCCGACGAGTTCCGGAACTATGTGCGCGACTCGGTCGAAACGGCGTTTCACCAAAAGCTCGCCGACGGCCGATTCACCTCCCATTTCTATTACCATCCGTTCGACGTGACGGAAGCCGAGTCGTATCAGCGCTTAAAGTCGCTCCTCGAACAGCTCGACGGCACATACAAGACCGAAGGCAACCGCATCTTTTATTTGGCGATGGCGCCGGAATTTTTCGGCACCGTCACGTCCCGCTTGCAGTCGGAAGGATTGACGGAAACGCACGGCTTTAAGCGGCTCGTCATCGAAAAGCCGTTCGGGCATGACTTGGCGAGCGCCGAGAAGCTGAATGACGAGATTCGCCGCGTCTTTTCCGAGCGGGAAATTTACCGGATCGACCATTACCTCGGCAAAGAAATGGTGCAAAACATCGAGGTCATCCGCTTTTCAAACGCCATTTTCGAGCCGCTTTGGAACAACCGGTTCATCGCCAACATTCAAATCACATCGAGCGAAACGCTCGGCGTCGAAGACCGCGGCCGCTACTACGACCATTCCGGGGCGCTGCGCGACATGGTGCAAAACCATATGCTGCAAATGGTCGCTCTGTTGGCGATGGAACCGCCGATCAAACTAACAACTGATGACATCCGCCATGAAAAAGTGAAAGTGTTGCGCGCCTTGCGCCCGATTGCGCACGATGAAGTCGACCGCTATTTCGTGCGCGGCCAATACGGACGCGGAGCCATCCACGGCAAACACGTGCCGGCGTATCGCGAGGAGCCGAACGTCGATCCGGACTCGAACACGGAAACGTTCGTCGCTGGAAAACTCCTGATCGACAACTTCCGTTGGGCTGGCGTGCCGTTTTACATTCGCACCGGCAAACGGATGGCGGAAAAATCGACGAAAATCGTCGTCCAATTTAAAGATGTACCGATGAACTTGTATTACCGGACGAATGAGACGATCGCCCCGAACTTGCTCGTCATCCACATCCAGCCGGACGAAGGGATCACCCTTCATTTAAACGGCAAAAAAACCGGGGAATCGACGACCATAACAGCTCCATTTCAACTCGACTATTGCAACAACTGCATCGATGGGATCAACACGCCGGAAGCGTACGAAAAGCTGCTGTACGACTGCATGCGCGGCGACGCGACAAACTTCACCCATTGGGATGAGGTAGCAGCGTCATGGCAGTTTGTCGACCCAATTTCTGAGGTGTGGGCGAACACAAAAGCTTCCGACTTTCCGAACTACGCGGCTGGCTCCATGGGCCCGGCGGCCGCGGACGAGCTGCTCAAACAAGACGGCTTCCACTGGTGGCCGATCGCGCATCCGCGGCCATAACCGCGAATCGTTTGCGCCCGCCGCCCTTTTGGACAAGCGAGCGTTATCTCTCATGCAAAGGAGCGAATGAACGATGAAGGTGTATGACGTCACGGCCCCGATTTACGAGGGCATGCCCGTGTATAAAAACAAACCGGAAAAACAGCCGAAACGCACAACGATCACCAACGGTTATGTGACCGAATCGCGCATTGACATGGACGTGCACACCGGCACGCACATTGACGCGCCCCTCCATATGGTCGAAGGCGGGGCGACGTTTGAAACGATTCCATTGGACGACCTCGTCGGCCCGTGCAAGCTGTTCGATTTAACCGATGTCAACGACCGGATCACGAAAGACGACATCGCGCATCTTGACATTCAAGAAGGGGACTTCGTTCTGTTTAAAACGAAAAACTCCTTTGATGATGCATTTAACTTTGAGTTTATTTTCGTCGCCGAAGACGCGGCTCGTTATTTGGCCGACAAACAAATCCGCGGCGTCGGCATCGACGCCCTTGGCATTGAGCGAGCGCAAGAAGGCCACCCGACCCATAAAACGCTCTTTTCGGCCGGCGTCATCATCATCGAAGGGCTGCGGCTGAAAGACGTCCCCGAAGGCCGCTATTTCATGGTCGCCGCCCCGCTCAAACTCGTCGGCACCGATGCCGCCCCGGCGCGCGTCTTGCTGATTGACCGCGAGCCGTAAAAACAGCCGGTCCCCCGATGGGACCGGCTGTTTGATCATGTCAAATTGAATATTCGCCATGGCCGCCCTAAAGACTGGTAAAATGGCGGGGGCTTCCCCGCCTCTGTTTACAGCTCTTCCCCGTTCGTGCGAATGACGCGCTGGAACCAGTAGAAGCTTTTTTTCTTATAGCGCTTCAAATCGCGCAAGTTCTCGTCGTCGCGGTTGACGAAAATGACGCCGTAGCGCTTGCGCATCTCCCCTTGCGAGCTTAATAGATCCGTCGCCCCCCACATCAAATAGCCGATCACCTCGACCCCTTCTTCCATGGCCATCTTCATTTGTTCGATATGGCGGCGCAAATAGTCGATCCGCTCATCATCTTCGACCGTGCCGTCCTCATTCAGCTCCTCCTCAAGCCCGATGCCGTTTTCGGTGATGAAAATCGGCATTTCGTAACGGGCATACACGTCTTTTAAGGCAATCCGCAACCCGATCGGATCGATCGCCCAGCCCCATTTCGTCTTTGGCAAGTGCGGGTTCGGTTCAAGCCCTTTGATGATCCGCTCATCCTGTTCCTGATGGCGGACGATTTGGCTTTGATAGTAGCTGAACGACAAAAAGTCGACCGTCTGCGAACGGAGCAACTCCTCATCCCCCGCTTCGAGCGGCAGGCAGATTCCTTTTTTCTCAAGCCGGTTGGTCACATAACGCGGATAGGCGCCGCGGGCGAACACATCAAAGAAGAAATCAATGAACAGCTCTTTCGCCTGCACGTTCGCCAAAGCGTCTTCCGGCCGGCATGTCGCCGGATACGTTGTCAAATACGTCACCATCCCGCCGATCTTCGCCTCGGGAGCGATTTCGCGCAGCGCCTTCACGGCTTTCGCGTGGGCGATAAACACGTTATGACAGACGCGGTAGGCAAACGCTTCCGGGTCTTCGTCTTCCGGCCCAATCGCCCCCCATAAATGCGGCTGTTCGAGCACTAAATTTTGTTCGTTGAACGTCAGCCAATAGTTCACTTTCCCGCGGTAACGCGCAAATACGGTGCGCGCGTACCGCTCAAACAAGTCGACGACTTTCCTTGATGCGAAGCCGTTGTATTTTCTCGCCAAAGCCAGCGGCAAGTCGAAATGGTACAGCGTAATGACCGGCTCGATGCCGTTCGCCCTCAATTCATCAAACACAGCGTCATAAAACGCCAACCCCGCCTCATTCGGCTCCCCTTCCCCGTCCGGAAAAATGCGCGTCCAAGCGATGCTCGTCCGGTAGGCGGTAAAGCCGAGCTCCTTGAACAACGCGATGTCTTCTTTGTAGCGATGGTAAAAATCGACCGCCACTTTCCAGTCGGAATGCCCTTTTGGAATCGGGCGCGCATCCACGATCGACAGCCCTTTGCCGCCTTCGTTCCACGCCCCTTCCGTCTGAAACGACGTCACCGCTCCGCCCCATAAAAAGTTGTCGGGGATGATCGATTTACGCTGTTGTGACATGGAAAGACCCTCCTATCTGTGAACAGACGTGTTTCAGTGATTGAACGCCTTGGAAAATTCACCTTTGGGCATCATCCTCATTATGACATATTTGCTTCTTTATAAAACTAGACGGGCGGAGGTACGAGCCCGTCTAGACGTTGTGAAAACTGTTTCATGCGCTTTGGAGAAGCACCAACGCTCCCAGCAATGGCAATTTTATCTTAATTAGGCGAGAAGACTCCCACTTCAACGAAGCGAAGCGGAGTAAGTGGGAGATGAATCGCCTTAACTATATTTTGCTGAAAATAGGATAGATTCAGTAAAATATAGTATCATATAGTTAGATGGGAGGTGAAAACATGTATTTTTGTATCAAACAACAGCTAAATGGTTTGACCAAAGAAGAATACTTGACTCTTCGAGAACTGTGCCATATTGCCAAGAACATGTACAACGTCGGATTGTACAATGTCAGACAATACTATT
>NZ_SDLD01000150.1:0-871 GCF_013096875.1 Geobacillus sp. DSP4a
CCAAGGAGGACTTCAGATGAATTGTACACAAAACTATAAAATTGATCAAGTTACGGAACAAACGCTTGTCGTGGGCATCGATATCGCGAAACGAACCCACTACGCCTGCTTCGTGGATGACCGGGGGCGCGTGCTTCGCAAGTCGTTCCCGATCTTCCAGTCGAAAGAGGGGTTTCAGCAGCTGTATAAAGCGATTCAGGAGGCGATGCAAGCGTTTGGGAAGTCAGAGGTGATCGTCGCCGTGGAGCCGACCGGGCACTACTGGTTGAACCTAGCCTACTTCCTCGAGGAGAACGGGATCCCATTGGTCATGGTCAACCCGGCGCATGTGTGCCGGTCGAAAGAACTCGATGACAACCTGCCGACGAAACACGACGCCAAAGACGCCCTGGTCATTGCCAGACTGGCAAAAGACGGACGATTCCTCGTTCCCCGGCTGCTGCACGAGATCGAAGCCGATTTGCGCGTGGGAAGCACGCTCAAAGAGAAGCTCCGCAAGGAACAGACGGCGGTGAAAAATGCGATCATCCGCTGGACCGACCGGTATTTTCCGGGGTTTTGGATGGTGTTTCGCGATCTGGGAAAAACGGCGCTTTCGGTGTTGGAGTGGACGCCGTTTCCGGCCGATATGGCGGGTCGGACCGCCGAGGAGCTCATCGAGGTGTACCGGCAAAGCGAAGGGCTGAAATGCCCGCAGAAGGCCAAAATTCAGGCGTTGATCAACGCCGCGAAGGACTCCATTGGGGTGACGGAAGGGACGACGATGGCCCGGTTTGAGATCGCCGCGCTCGTCCGCCGATACCGCCAATTGGAGGCGGAGATCGCCGCACTGGACGCCGAGTTGAAGGCATTGGTTCAAACGACGATGGAG
>NZ_SDLD01000151.1:0-868 GCF_013096875.1 Geobacillus sp. DSP4a
GGTATGGGAAACGGCCTCGACGTATGAAGGCCACCCCGTTCGGCTGATCGTTGTTGAATCGAGCGCGCTCGACCAGCGAAAAGGAAAGACGCTTGAAAAAGAACGAACCAAAGAAGCGGAGCTTCTTCGCGAGGAACAAGCCCGTTGGGAGCGTCACCCCTTCTCCTGCCGGGAAGATGCCGAACAAGCCTTGGCGTCCCTCAAGGCGTCCCTTCGCCCCCGGTTTCATCGGGTTGAGGCCGCGGTCGAAGAGATCGTACGCCTGAAAAAACGGCGCGGACGGCCGAAAAAAGGGGCGGAACCCGAGGTGGAGACGCTGTATTTCTTGCACCTTGACGTCGAATTCGACCAAGACGCGTGGGAACAGGCGAGACGGAAAGCGTCCCGGTTTGTCCTTGTCACGACCGTTCCGAAGGAATGGAAGGGCCAACCCATGGATGCCCAAGAGATCTTGAAGCTGTATAAAGGGCAGATCTCGGTGGAAATGAACTTCGCTTTTTTGAAAGATCCGTTTTTCACGGATGAGATTTACGTCAAAAAACCAGAACGGGTCGCAGTATTAGGCTATTTGTTTCTGTTGGCCTTGGCTATTTACCGCGTTTTTCAGCGCCGAGTGCGTCAGTTTATTACTCCAGAACACCCGTTGAAGGGTCCTGGAGGCCGCAAGCTGACCCGGCCGACGGGACAGGCGATTTTTCAGCTGTTTCAATATGTGAACGTCGTCCTGTTCAAGCTGCCGGATGGGCGCATCCAACGCTCACTGGATCGCTCCCTTACCCCTGATCAGCGAAGGATTCTGCAGGGATTGGGCATGGATGAGAGCATCTACGTGTAACGTGATACGGAACGACCAGCGATGGTAAAAAAA
>NZ_SDLD01000152.1:0-812 GCF_013096875.1 Geobacillus sp. DSP4a
TGAACATATCCCTGTCAAGTAGACAGTGTGAAAAATACCCACCTTCTTCAGCTGCTTGTTAGGATAGTGGAATGAGGAAACGTTGTCAAGGAAAGCACTTGACAACGTCTCCTTCATTCCACTTCATCGTTGGCAAGCTGAAGAAGGAGACATTCTCAGCCGTTCGTCTGCTAGGCTGCTTGGGCAATTCGGTATTCCACTGGGCTGAGGTAGTCTAGTTTTTTCTGGCACCGTTCATAATTATAAAAATACATGTACTGATCGATCGCCTCGATCATTTCCTCTTCCGTTTCAAAGGTGGGAAGGTCCACCATTTCCGATTTCAAATGCCCGAAAAAATTTTCCATGCAGGCATTGTCTAAACAGTTTCCTCTTCTGGACATACTAGGAATGATATGATGAGCCTTCAGCAGTTGATGGTACTGGCGGGATGTGTACTGGGAGCCTTGATCGCTATGGAGAAGGACTCCTCGCGCATCCCGTTTTTTGATGGCATCCTTGACCGTTTCGATCACCAATTTTAAGTCATTCGAACGACTGATGCGATACGCAATGATTTTATTGTTGTACAAATCTTTAATAGCAGACAGATACAAATAGGTTCCTTGAAATGGCACATAGGTAATATCCGTCACCCATTTTTGGTTGGCTGCAGTGGCCGCAAAATCACGGTTTAACACGTTCGACGCTACGATATTCTCCTTTCCCGCTTTATACTTCGGCTTTTTTCGACGGATTTTGGCCTGAACCCCCAACTCTTTCATCAGTCGGTACACTCGCTTATGATTCACGGTCTTCCCATAATTTCGTTT
>NZ_SDLD01000153.1:0-811 GCF_013096875.1 Geobacillus sp. DSP4a
TTAGCGGTATAAAATTTTTAAGACGATACTCGTGTTCATCCCCGCAGTGAATGATGGGGATCACATCCATTATTGGGCATACCAAATACCCCTCCAGAAGAGGGGTATTTGGTATTTATATCCATATCTAATTCTACCATATCTCTAATTTCGTTAAGATATCTGATGCCGTTTCTCCCCCTTTCCTTCGACCTTTCTTGGCATGTTTTCGTAACAGGGAAAGGAGAGAGAAAAGGTTGATTTCCGCCATATGCGAACGCAAAAGCAACTGGTGCCAATACGATTGGAGAAGATCGAGCGCTTTCCGTTCACTGATTTCAATGTCTTCCTTTTGATGCCAATACATCCGAGCTTGAAACAGAAACGTCTGGGTGACCAAAATGGCAATCAACGTCCCGTATAAATGGCATTCGAAACGTTCTTTTTTCATCTCCTTGACTTTCTCCAAATCAAATACGGATTTCCAGGCTTTAAACAACAATTCAATTTGCCAGCGCAGGGAATAGAGCTCATAAACCTGTTGACCATCAAACGACTCTTGTGGTAAATTCGTCAGTAAGATGTGGTATTTCTTTTGTTCGAGGGTTTGGCGTGCCAGCGCCTTCCCTTTTCTTTTTTCCTTTTTCCGCACATACGCCATCCGTTTTTGCCATTCTTCCGCCGTCAGACGGCGGAAAACCAACCGTGGAACATACAAGCGTTCATGTCCGATGTATACATGTTCCATTTCCACTGATTCCCCTTCCTCTAATTGATTCCCAAGGGATTCCCAATCCCATTCCTTCCACTGGCCATTCTCCTTGATATACAC
>NZ_SDLD01000154.1:0-798 GCF_013096875.1 Geobacillus sp. DSP4a
CTAATTTCTTGCACACTCGAATAGAACACGTTGTAAATCACGTCTGATTTCAGCCATTTCCATAGCCCTTCAATCAAGTTCAATTGCGGACTGTATGGTGGCAAAAAGACGAGCTCTAACCGATCTTCGTGTTCTTTTAAAAATGGCTGAATGAGTTTGGCATGGTGAATTCGAGCGTTATCTAAAATCATCACTATTTTGCCTGTGGGATAGCGTTCTAACACAAGTTGAAGAAATCGAAGAAATGTTTCCGCGTCATAGCGTTCTTCTTCGATGCAAAACACTTCCCCTGTTTCGTAGTTCAACGTGCCAATCAGCTTCAGCCCTTGATGTTTTCCAAACGTCGGAATGATTCGTTGTTTTCCTTTGACAAACCATGTTTTTTGAATCGCTTGGTAATCACGAATCATCGACTCATCTTGAAAGAGGACATGGGCGATGTTCCCATCTACCAGTTTTTTTTACTTCAGGGAAGGTGATTTCGACGAATTCTTTTTGTTTCTCTTCATCGGCATTGGCTAGTGTATAGGTCGGTTTCGTATAGCTTAGCCCTAACCGATGCAGAATGTCACTTGTTCCGCGAAGCGTGTATGTTGGCCCCCACTTTTGTTGAATGAGTTCAGCGATTATCGCAAGCGTCCAATTATATTTTGCTTCGAATCCCACATCTACGGGGAGCTGATGTTCAATGATCAAAGCCAGCTCTTTTTCCTGCTCAGGGGTCAATCGACGTGGGGCGCCAGGTGAGTATTTCATCTCCAGTCCATCAAGACCGCGCTGGGCGTAGGCATGAATATA
>NZ_SDLD01000155.1:0-789 GCF_013096875.1 Geobacillus sp. DSP4a
CGGGGAGCTGATGTTCAATGATCAAAGCCAGCTCTTTTTCCTGCTCAGGGGTCAATCGACGTGGGGCGCCAGGTGAGTATTTCATCTCCAGTCCATCAAGACCGCGCTGGGCGTAGGCATGAATATAGTTATAAATAGTTTTCTTGGATCGACCAATAATCGTTGCGATTTCTCCTTTGGTATATCCCTGCAAATGAAGATAAATCGCTTGGTAGCGTTCATATGCTCGTTTACTTTTTGCTTCTTTCATGGCAGTGGACAACTTTTCGATCTCGTCTTTGTGATTTGGCATCATATTTTCTCTCCGTTCCCCTATTTTCTCTTTTATTTATTCGCCGTGGAACGGGAGAAAACCTTTATTTCAATTTATATACTGTAGATGAGCACCTGAATCCGTGACAGAAGTGTATCAAAAATGCTGGGAAACCCAATCGTGTCGAGACTTCGACTCCATTTCGAATGTTCACCTATTAGGTGAAGAACCCCGAGTGCAATATTTTGTTGATTGATCCAGTTTTCTTGGCAGCTTTGAACGCGTCTTTATCACGGATTCAGGGAGCATTTTTCATTACAATAATTTCCATGGTTAGAGAGACAAACAGGGTACCCCTTACGCGATACGGAGCTGTTTTTTGATCACATCAATGGGAATATCTTGCTTTGCAGCGTCATAAATGAACTCGACGACGCTGTGGTCTTTCCGCGACCGAAGAAGCTCCAGCCCGGTGGAGAGGTTTTGTCGGGATTCGGCGATGCTGTACACGCAGGCCAACAGCACCACCGCCCAAT
>NZ_SDLD01000156.1:0-774 GCF_013096875.1 Geobacillus sp. DSP4a
AGTATTTTGGGAAGCGGGCGTGCTTTCAGCTGGATCGATTTCATGTGGCGCGGGAGCTGCGTCAGTGTCTGTCCGGCCATCCGCGTTGGCGGGAGGTGCGGAAGAAGCTGGCGAAACAAGACGAAGAGGGGCTTCTGGTGGAGCTGAACAGCGCGGTCGGCACGTTGGAGGACGAAGCGAAAGAGAAGCAGATGGCTGCCATGATCCGCCGGATCGAGTCGATGCCGGGATGCATCCGGGACTATCGGGAGTGGCTGTCGGAGCAAGGGGTGGAGACGACCGGCATGCGTCCGATGGGCCACGCCGAGAGCGTGATGAGCCGGTTTGCGCATCGGGTGAAATCCCGCCGCAGCTGGAAAGACCAAGGGCTTCGGGCGTTTCTGAGGGCGATGGCGGCCCGAATCGACGGGATTTGGCGGAGAAATGGGCAGTTGGTGGAGGAAGAAGAGACCCGAACGGCGGCCTCGGCCTCAACAACGTCCAAGCGGATCGAACAGGCCAAACGGAAGGCCGGACGGTTATGGGCAGATGTGGTGCGTCAGAATCTACCGTGTCTGCAGCGGTCATCCGGGACACCGATCCATCAAGCGTTGTCGGCGCTCCGGGATGGTGGTTGGGTGTAAAAAAATGGAATATCGTATCATCGCCTCAAGATGAGGGATGAGAGTCCGAAAGCGCTTACGATATGAATTCCTGAAAATGGTTCGCTAACTAGTGATTGACAACGCCCGTAGTGAACCGAAAAAATGTTCTCCACAAAGTCTTGACTGACTC
>NZ_SDLD01000157.1:0-766 GCF_013096875.1 Geobacillus sp. DSP4a
GTTTTTTGGTTTGATCATACAGCCATCGCAGCAACACATACGCGATGAACGCCGCAAACAGCTGATTGTATACCGCATTTTCCGTCGTGCCAAACAAGGTCGGGACATTCAGATATTGCTTCACCCAACGGAAAAAGACCTCAACAGTCCAACGTTGTTGGTACATGTCGGCAATGGTTTCCGCAGACGCATGGAAGAGGTTCGTCACGACCCGAATGTCGCGGCCATTCGCATCTCGAAAGATCACCACCCGGTGACGCTTGGTGGAGCGGCATTGTTTCGTCCCCAACTGGCACGTGAAGTCGGCTTGAACCGATGAGGATGTGCTGGAAAGGCGTTTCAAGCTTTTTTTCTGATGAAGTTCGATGTTGTCCTTCATCCGAATGACAAAGAGCTGATGCTGCTCCACAAATCGATCGAGGCGTTCGATTTTGAAATACGCCCGGTCTTCCACCAGCACTTGTTGAGCGTTCGTCAACTGTTCTCCCACTGGGCCATCGTGACGCAGTCCGGTCGTTTCCACCACGTCTGCCGGCAACGAGGATTCCGGCGAATACGCGACGTGCAGCTTCACTCCGGCGCGTTCGCCGTGATACGGCGCCCATGGGAGGCGGTTTTTCCCGACCGTGACGGTCGTCGAATCCACCACCCGAAGCGGTTTGGGAAACCGAAGCGAACGGCGGGTTTGGCGGTTGCACTTGGAAATGATCAACGCCAACAAGCGTTTCATGATGTCATAGGGAACTTCTTTCGCTTTCTTGGATAC
>NZ_SDLD01000158.1:0-764 GCF_013096875.1 Geobacillus sp. DSP4a
GGATCTCCAGTAGAATGAAAGTGTCACCCAACATTCGAAAGGAGAGATCCCCCATGCAAGAGCACTTTCATTTTACTACAGATCCAGCCAAACTTCAAAAACAATATGCCGCTATTTTCTGTTTTGTTTCTGCCCAACTGTCGTTGATTCAAATGTATCTTCATCGCCGCAACCGTCACTTGGTCAAGCAAGAAGACGAAGTGGTCATGGCGGTTCACCTTTTGGGGAAGCTGTTGGGCTTTTCTTCCGAACGAGCCTGGCATCGTTTTGTCACGGGAAATTTGTTCACAAACGGCTCGTTTCTTGAACGCTCCCGATACAACCGCCGCTGCCGGGCGCTTGGTTTCGCCATCAAATGGATCCGTCATGAGCTGGCGAAACGTGGCCAACACCATGCTTATGCGGTCGTCGACAGCTTGCCTCTTCCGTTGTGCCATCCCGCAAGAATGCAGCGCGTCAAGCGGTTTCGAGGGATCGCGGATATGGGGTATTGTGCTTCCAAAAAGCAATGGTACTACGGTTTCAAGCTGCATCTTCAAGTGACCAACCAAGGGCTGGCCATGGGCTATGTCGTGACGGAAGCGTCCTGCCACGACGTCAAAGCCGCTGAAACGGTGATGACTCAAATCCCTCATCCCTACAACTTTGGGGACAAAGGGTACATCAGCCACGCTCTTCGAGAAAAGCTGTACGAAGAACACCAAGCCGCGTTCTGGACACCGTCTCGACACAATCAAAAGCACGGCCCATCCAAGGCATGGGAA
>NZ_SDLD01000159.1:0-755 GCF_013096875.1 Geobacillus sp. DSP4a
GGAAAGAACTCGATCGATCGTTTCGCCTGCCAACAGAAGACATAACGAATCCCACACGTTTTTTTCGTGTTTCGTCAGTGTGGAAACGATGCTTCTTGCGATGCAAAACGACTGCGCGAATGTTTCTTCGCGAAACGTACCCGAAATGTTCTCTTTGACTTTGACCATGCGAAGATCGCGTTCGGCTTGGTTGTTATCAAAGGGAACATGTACTTCACGTAAGAAACGCAGCGCTTCTTCCTTTCGTTTTTGAAGGCGTCGAACAAAAGCGAGTGCTTTTTTCGGAAGAGGCGTCATCGTTTCTAATCGGTGTTGTGCTCTTTCTAGGATGCGATCATACACTCGTTCCCACCGTCTCGCTTCTTCTTCGGAAAGTGCACCGTGATGGGCTTCGACGGCTTGCTTGGCGGCTAACAGAAACGTGGTCATGCGCATCGCCCACGTATGCCCCTGTTCGATGAATCCTTTTAACTCACGCAAATGGTGGGCATGACAAAGGGCATGGGTGGCATGTGTGTATTTCGGATATGTACCGAACGCATCGTGCATCATCGTCCCTTCATATCGGGGAAGAATCCCGATATCATCGGTCGCTTTTTTTCCACGAGAAGCGTGAGGAGCCAAGTATGTATATCTCGATGTACACGCGACATGCACCCATGCGAGTTTCCCATTGATGCGCAAACTCGTTTCATCGACATGCAGGATGTTGGATTCAAGTAAGGCGTCTTCGATGATGTCCATATTTGATTCCA
>NZ_SDLD01000015.1:0-63500 GCF_013096875.1 Geobacillus sp. DSP4a
CGTTGTACATGTTCTTGGCAATATGGCACAGTTCTCGAAGAGTCAAGTATTCTTCTTTGGTCAAACCATTTAGCTGTTGTTTGATACAAAAATACATTTTTTCACCTCCCATCTAACTATATTATACCATATTTTACTGAATCTATCCTATTTTCAGCAAAATATAGTTAAGGCGATTCATCTCCCACTTACTCCGCTTCGCTTCGTTGAAGTGGGAGTCTTCTCGCCTAATTAAGATAAAACGGGCCATTCAGCTAACAAAAAAATAAACAGTGGACGGGCCGTTCGGGCCAATGTTTCCTTGCCGTTTCGGCAAGGCTTTCTTTTTGCCCTTTGCCCGTTATGATATACTAGAAAATACGTACAGAGAAACGGAGGAGAACGAAGTGGCGAAAGGCATCATCCATTATGAGGTTGGGGAACAAGTTGATCTCTTTTTGCTCATCAAATCCGCAACGAAAGGCATCGCCAGCAATGGCAAGCCGTTCTTAACGTTGATTTTGCAAGATAAAAGCGGCGACATTGAAGCGAAACTGTGGGATGTCTCGCCAGATGATGAAGAGCGGTATGTGCCGGAGTGCATCGTCAAAGTGGCGGGAGACATCCATAACTACCGCGGCAAATTGCAGTTGCGCATCCGTTCGATCCGTCCTGCTCATCCGGGCGATGCGGTGCGCATCGATGACTTTTTGGAGACGGCTCCGCTCGGGCGCGAGGAAATGAAGGCGAAAGTCATGGAATACATATTTGCGATGGAAAATCCAAACATCCAGCGCATTACCCGCTATTTGTTGAAAAAATACGAAAAGGCGTTTTTTGAGTACCCAGCGGCGACGAAAAACCATCATGAATTCATCTCCGGACTGGCGTACCACGTCGTGTCGATGCTCGAGCTCGCCAAGGCGCTCGTCCATCTCTATCCGTCGCTCAATAAAGATTTGCTTTATGCCGGCGTCATTTTGCATGACCTTGGCAAAGTGATGGAATTATCTGGTCCGGTATCGACGGTGTATACGCTGGAAGGAAATTTGCTCGGACACATTTCGATCATGGTGAGCGAGATCAGCAAGGCGGCGGAACAGCTCGGCATTCAAGGTGAGGAAGTCGTCATTTTGCAGCATCTTGTGCTCGCGCATCATGGCAAGGCGGAATGGGGCAGCCCGAAGCCGCCGCTTGTCAAAGAAGCCGAGGTGCTTCATTACATTGACAATTTGGATGCGAAAATTACGATGATCGACCGTGCGCTTGAGAAAGTAAAACCAGGTGAATTCACCGAACGCGTCTTTGCCCTTGACAATCGCTCGTTTTACAAGCCGGTGTTTTTATCTGTTTCAAAGCCAAAAAACGCGGGTAGTAAAGAGTAGGGGGCGGATCAAGGGAGGGATGGATCATGATCGAACCGATCATTGAAATCGTCCCGACATCCCAGCACGAACAGGCGAAAGAAACGTTGAGCGAACTGCGCCGACAGTGGAAGAAAACGAAGAAGAAAACAAAGAAGAAGCGAAACGAAGCATAAGCGTTGTCCCGAGGAAAGAGGCGGTGTCCCCGCCTCTTTCTTCATGCATACAGCTGGCCGTTCACGCGTATAGTGTAGTAAGACAAGCGTACAAGGAGGGGATGGCGATGTTCAGTTTGCCATGGTGGATTTATTTGGTCGTGGCCGGCATTATTTTCAGCGGCTACATGACTGTAAAAACAGCGGCGCGCGAGCGGGAAATCGACGAGGCGTTTATAGAAAAAGAAGGCGAAATTTATATGGAGCGCATCCGTCAAGAACGGGAGCGGCGGAAGCAAGCGAAGTCCTTGCAATAGCCAAGGGCTTTCTTTTTTTGATTTTTGAAAACGCTTTTTTCAAAAAATTCTCTTTCTTTTTTTTTGAATCGTGTTAGGATAGTAATATCAACGGACTACCAGGAGGCAAAGTGAGGGATGACGATGAAACGAGCATACAACTTCAACGCCGGCCCGTCCGCGCTTCCGCTTCCGGTGCTTGAGCGGGCGCAAAAAGAGCTGCTTAATTTTCAAAACACCGGCATGTCGGTGATGGAATTAAGCCACCGAAGCAAGGAATACGAGGCGGTGCACAATGCGGCGAAAGAGCGGCTCAAGCGACTTCTAAATGTGCCGGACGGGTATGACGTTTTATTTTTGCAAGGCGGGGCGAGCTTGCAGTTTTCGATGGTGCCGATGAACCTCCTCACGGAAGGGAAAATCGGCTGTTATGTGCTGACCGGGGCGTGGTCGGAGAAAGCGCTGAAAGAAGCGCAAAAAATCGGCTTGACAACGGTTGTCGCGTCGAGCAAAGAGGCGAACTACACGTATATTCCGCCGCTCGATGATGTGAAATGGCCGAAAAACGCCGCCTATGTCCATATTACGTCCAACAACACGATTTTCGGTACCCAATGGAAGGAATTTCCGGACACGCCGGTTGACCTGGTCGCGGATATGTCGAGCGACATTTTAAGCCGGCCGTTCGATGTCAGCAAGTTTGCCCTCATTTACGCCGGGGCGCAAAAAAATCTCGGGCCGTCAGGAGTCACGGTTGTCATTCTCCGCAACGATTTGCTGGAGCGCATTCCGGACGGGCTGCCGACGATGCTTGATTACCGGACGCATCAGAAGAGCAATTCGCTGTACAACACGCCGCCGACGTTTGCGATTTACATGCTGTCGCTCGTGCTCGAATGGGTCGAAGAGCAAGGCGGTGTGGCGGCGATGGAAGAGCGCAACCGGCAAAAGGCGGCCGTGCTGTATGAGGCGATTGATGAAAGCGGCGGCTTTTACAAACCGCACGCCGAAAAGGGGAGCCGTTCGCTCATGAACGTCACCTTTACGCTTCCAAATGAGGAGCTGACGAAAACGTTCCTCGCCGAGGCGAAAGAACGCGGGTTTGTCGGGCTCGGCGGGCACCGATCGGTCGGCGGCTGCCGGGCGTCGATTTACAATGCGGTGCCGCTTGAGGCGTGCGAAGCGCTCGCATCGTTTATGAACGATTTTCGCCGCCGCTTTGCCTGAAACTTTCTTCTTCACTTTTGTACTGCAAAGTGATATAATAATAGAAAATTCTCGAGCATGAGAATAGATGAGGAGAGATGAGGAGAGATGAGCATGAATGCCAGAACATTAGTATCGATGGCGCTGTTAGTCGGAATCGGAGCCGTGTTGCACGCCGCCATTCCGGGGTTGTTTTTCGGAATGAAGCCGGATATGATGCTGGCGATGATGGTGTTGGCGATTTTGCTGTTTCCAAACGTCAAGACGGCCGGTCTTGTCGGCGTCGCCACCGGGTTGATTTCCGCCATGACGACGACATTTCCGGGCGGGCAGCTGCCGAATATGATCGACAAAATCATCACGGCCTTCGTCGTCTTTGCCCTGATCTTTGCGGTGAAAAAGTACAGCCAGACCGTGGCCGGGGCGGCGGTGCTGGCGGCTGTCGGCACCGTCATTTCCGGGTCGGTGTTTTTAACCGCGGCGCTCCTTATTGTTGGGTTGCCGGGTGGAACGACCTTTTCTGCGCTGTTTGTCACGATTGTGCTGCCAACCGCGGCGTTAAATGCGGTGGCCATGGCCATTATCTATCCGATTGCGGCGTCCATTTTCCGGCGGATGAACGTCACAGCACACGTGTAAACGGCAAAAAACCCGATCATGGCTGGTCGGGTTTTTTGCTATCAAACAGGCGGAACGATGCTGGTTTGCAGCTCCTTCCCTGCCTTTATTTATTTGAAAATTCAAACAAACGCTAAGCGTAGCTGAGAAGCCAGGCGGCAAACAGACAAAGCGATGCTATTCCAATATAGCGCAAAGCTTGCTCTTTGAGCAGCGCCTTTGGCGGGTACGCCCGCGCTTTCCATAAAGAAAAGAAAGTGTTTATAAAAAGACAGAAAAATACGAATCCGATTGCGGCAAGCATCCATTGTATATACATCATTGCGTTTTCCTCCTGTATGCGGCAGTCTCCTTAGGCTTATTACTATGAATATGCAAAAAAATCATAAAAATAAATATTTTTGTCTTTATTCTTTTTTGTTTTATTGATATAATAGGAAATAAAAAATACGGTGAGGGAAAGAGTGGGTGGAACGATGAAGGGGACAGAACAGCATTATTCCGTTAAAGAGGCAATGCTATTTAGCCAACGGATCGCCCAGCTGAGCAAGGCGCTATGGAAATCGATTGAAAAAGACTGGCAGCAATGGATCAAGCCATTCGATTTGAACATTAATGAGCATCATATTTTATGGATTGCTTACCATTTTAAAGGAGCATCGATCTCAGAAATTGCCAAATTTGGTGTGATGCACGTTTCGACAGCTTTTAACTTTTCGAAAAAGCTGGAAGAAAAAGGGTTGCTTTCATTTTCCAAAAGGCAAGACGACAAGCGCAATACGTACATTGAGTTGACCGAAAAAGGCGAAGAAGTGTTGATGAAGCTGATGGAGACGTATGACCCGACGCAAAATGCCGTTTTTAATGGGGCGTTGCCGTTGCGCGAGTTGTACGGAAAGTTTCCGGAAATTTTAGAAATGATGTGCATCGTCCGCAATATTTATGGCGATGATTTTATGGAAATTTTTGAGCGGGCGTTTGAGAACATTAAGGAAGACTTTGTCGAGCAAGACGGCAAGCTCGTCAGGCGGACGGCGAAAGCGACAGAGCAGGAGAAAGAGCTGGCCAGCCAGGCTAATTGACGGTTTGAATGAGCATTTTCAGCTCGGTCATCAGCGGCACAAACAGTTGTTGGGCCAACATGGCGTCAACCGTTTGTTCGAGCGGAAGGTTCGGATGGAGCATCCCGGCAAACTGCACGAGCAGAGGGGTGAAAATCGTCAACCCTTCCGCTTTTTGCCGCTCATATTGCTCGGCGAGCTCTTGGCAAAACGATAGGAATGCGTCGACTTCTTCTTTGGTCAAATCAGCGCGGATCACAAGGGAGTAAAACGGTTTTTTCGTTTCATCGACCATTTCCAGCAACAATGACTGGTGAAATTCGAGCTTGGCCACTCGCTTTTCCAACGACTCCATACACCGTGCTCCTTTGGCTGGCATAAAGTGCAACCGTGTTTACGTATATTTTACCGGATTTGTGCGCATTCACCAATAGGGAAAATCGCTTCACCGTATTTTTCGAGAGAAAAAAGATTGATTTCCGGCGGCGGACGAGGTAAAGTTAAAGCCATGGACGGTGTTTGGTGAAGATGAGAAGGAGGGGAAGAGTTTTGGCGCTTTACTTTATCCCTCTGGCAGTGGCGGTTTTATTTTTTGTGAATCAGCTCACCCACTCGCTTTGTGCGCAGCGAGACATCCCGGAGGAGCAGCAGCCGGCGGTTTTCCGGACGATCAACGTACTGATTACGATTTTATTGATTTCTTCTTATTTTGAAGTGTTGTTTACATAACGAGGAGCCGGTGCGGCCGATCAGGAAAGAGGAAGCAAGAGGGTGCTCCCGGTTTCGGGGGACACCCTCTTTTGTTTAGTAGATGACGCAGGCGCAGCCGACAATGATTAGCAAAATAAACAGCACAACAATCAACGCAAAGCCTCCGGAATAAGGTGTGCTCATCGTAACACCCCCTTTCGTAAGAAGAAGCCTGTCGAGCGCTTCATCCTCATCATATGTATGACAAGCGTGCATGTTATGGGCGGATGACTAAAGCGGAAAGAGGTTTTTTTTTCATTGAAAATATGGTATAGTTATTGTCGTGGCTGAAGAGGCGAGCATGTTGTTTCTTGGGCGAGCTTGGGCGCCATTCGATCTGCGCCGCTTGAAAGCGTGGGAACATTCAATCGAAAAAAGATGTAGGAGTTGTGAAGCGAATGAAAAAATGGATGATGGCCGCTGCCGTCGTTTCGCTCATGGCTTTGTCGGCCTGCAGCAACGACGGTTCGGAAGCGATTGTGGAAACGAAAAACGGCAATATTACGAAAGATGAATTTTATAATGAGATGAAAGAGCGCGTCGGCAAATCCGTCCTTCGTGATTTGATTGACGAAAAAGTGTTGAGCAAAAAATACAAGGTAACCGATGAAGAGATCGACCGCGAAATCGAACGAATCAAGGAAGCGTATGGAACGCAATATGATTTGGCCGTGCAGCAGAACGGAGAAAAAGTGATCCGTGACATGGTCAAGCTTGATTTGCTGCGGACGAAAGCGGCCGTTGAAGACATAAAAGTGACGGAGAAAGAGCTGAAGGAGTATTATGACAACTACAAGCCGAAAATTCGTGCCAGCCATATTTTGGTCAAAGATGAAAAAACAGCAAAAGAAGTAAAGGCGAAGCTTGATAAAGGCGAGGATTTCGCCAAGTTGGCCAAAGAATACTCCCAAGATCCAGGCTCGGCGTCCAACGGCGGCGATTTAGGCTGGTTTGGCCCAGGGAAAATGGTCAAGGAGTTTGAAGAAGCCGCCTATAAGCTGAAAGTCGGCGAAGTGAGCGATCCGGTGAAAACGGATTACGGCTACCATATCATTAAAGTGACGGACAAAGAAAAGAAAAAGTCGTTCAACGAAATGAAAGACGAAATTGCGTTTGAAGTCAAACGGAACAAGCTTGATCCTGCGACGATGCAGTCAAAAGTGGACAAATTGGTGAAAGATGCCGGTGTTGAGATCAAAGACAAAGATTTGCAAGATGTGATCGAGCAGCAAGGAAAACAGTAAAAAAACGGAAGCAGAACATCCCTGCTTCCGTTTTTTTATTTGTGGGCTTGACCTTTCTGCTGTTCAACAACGGGAGATCAGCCGAGCTGCTCGCGAATGGCGGCCGCGATCGCCTGCAGGTCAGCGGGCGTATAGTCGCTTGCATGCGACTTCCAGACCGCGCCAAACCCATCCCCTTTGCCGTAGCGTGGAATGAGGTGAAGATGGTAATGGAACACCGTCTGCCCCGCTTGCTCGCCATTGTTGTTCAATAAGTTGAGCCCGACGGGGGAAAACGCTTTATTCAGCGCGTTGGCGATTACCGGCACGGCGCGAAACAGACGGCCGGCTGCCTCCGGCGTAAGCGTAAAAACGTTTTCTGTATGTACTTTTGGGATGACAAGCGTATGCCCTTTCGTTACTTGGCTGATGTCCAAAAAGGCAAGCACATGCTCGTCTTCGTACACTTTCGCCGCCGGCAACTCACCGTTGACGATTTTGCAAAAAATGCAATCACTCATAGGAACGGTCACCCTTTCCTTTCGTTTTCTTCATTTTACCATAAAAAAACCGGGATGTAATCCCGCATGCGGTTACATCCCGGCTGGTGAAAAGGGGAGAGGATGATTCAATCAAATGTGCGTTTGATGAACACCCCATTTGCGACAAAGTCGTTTAGGCGTGAGCGCTTCCTTTGTTCAACGCGACCATCCCCTTTGGACAGGTTCGTTGCTTCTCAGCAACAGACAGATGGCCCTTGTTCATGAACGGTTTACAACGTCTTGCGGCTCACAACGGTGTCTTTGACGAACACCCCATTTCAGATGGATCGTTCATCAGCCTTTGCTTGGTGAATCCCCATCCCCTCTTCGCTATTTATCATGCCCGCAGAGGCAGTGTTTATGCAGGGAGGGGCAACAAACTTTTTTGGTAAAAACCGCTTCTCTTTGGTACAATGGGGGCAAAAGCCATTTCGCGGTGGAAGGGGTTAGCGGACGATGGCGCTTTTGCAAGTGGATCATATATCCGGAGGGTATACAGCGCAAAACGTGCTTGAGGATGTGACATTTTCGGTTGAGCGCGGCGAAATAGTGGCCTTGATTGGCTTGAACGGGGCCGGGAAAAGCACGACAATCAAACATATTATCGGTTTGATGGAGCCGCGCCGCGGGACGGTTTCGATCAACGGCTATACGCTCGCGGCCGAGCCGGAGGCGTACCGGAAGCAGTTTGCCTTTATTCCGGAAACGCCGGTGTTGTATGAAGAACTGACATTGGAAGAACACTTGCGTCTAGCGGCGATGGCGTACGGGTTGAGCGAGGCGGAATACGAACGCCGCCTTCCTCCCTTGCTTCGCGAGTTCCGCCTCGAGCGGCGTCTTTCTTCGTTTCCGGCCCATTTTTCCAAAGGGATGAAACAAAAAGTGATGATCGTTTGCGCCTTTTTGCTTGAACCGCCTCTTTATATGATCGACGAGCCGTTTCTTGGCCTTGATCCGCTTGCGATTCATGCGCTGCTCGAGCGGATGAATGAACAAAAGGCGAAGGGAGCCGGCATTTTGTTATCAACCCATATTTTAGCAACGGCCGAGCGGTATTGCGACTCGTTTGTCATTTTGCACCAAGGGCGCGTGAAAGCGAAAGGAACGCTTGATGACATCCGCCGCCAGTCCGGGTTGAAACATGCGACGCTTGATGAGGTGTACATTGAATTAACAAAGGATGATGCGCCATGATGGACGCCGGCAAGCTTTGGCAGGAGCGCTTTCGAGCGGAGGGGAGGCGAAGGCTCCGGTACTTGCGTTACATGTTCAATGACCATTTGCTTGTCGGCCTGTTCATCGTGTTGGGTTGGGCGGCGGTCGTGTATAAACGCTCGATCGAACAGCTCCCCCCCTCATTTCCGTACCCAGCCATCGCTGCGGCGGTGTTTGGTTGGGCGGCGGCGTCAGGCTCGGTGCGCACCTTGTTTCGTGAAGCGGATATGGTGTTTTTGCTGCCGGCCGAGCGCCGGCTGCGTCCATATATTCGCCGGGCGTTTGTTTTCTCTGCAGTGTGGCACTCCTACGGCCTATGTTTGCTTCTTTTGGCGGCCGGACCGCTCCATGTCCGGTTTTCGCCGGTGCCGTGGCCGCTCTTTTTGCTCGGCATCGTCTGTTTAAAACTATGGAATTTATGGGCGAGTTGGAAGGGGAATTACATCGCTGAACCGTCGTTTCATCGTTGGAGCGCGCTTGTCCGCTTGGGCGCATCGGCGCTTGTCGTGTACTTTTGGCTGGCGGCGGCGCCGTGGCCGTTTTTCGGAACGGTCGCCGCGTTGATGGCCGCTCTTTCCGTCTGCTTATGGCGGTGGACAGAAGGGAAAACATGGAAGTGGGAGCGGCTCATCGCCGAAGAGCAGCGCGCAGCCCGATTGTTTTACCGGGTGGCCAACTTGTTCACGGACGTTCCGGAATGGCGGGAGACGGCGAAGCGGCGGCGTTGGCTCGACCCGTTGCTGGCCTTTATTCCGTACGGGCCGCGGCACGTCTTTTTCCATTTGTATGCACGCACGTTTTTGCGCGCCGGCGGGTACGCAGGGCTGTATGTGCGGCTAACCGCCATCGGATGCGTCGTGCTCGCGGCGGCCGACCATGAATATATGCGGGCGGCCACGGTGCTTTTGGTGTTGTATGCGACCGCTGTTCAATTGGCGGCGCTTCCTCATCGCCACCGTTATTCGCTATGGACGCGGCTGTACCCGCTGCCGCGGACGGAATCGCCCGCCGCTGCCATGCGGCTGTTCGCCATCTTGCTCATCGCGCAAAATACGTTGTTTCACCTTGTATTGGCTGCTGTCTCCCCCCGTTTTCTTTGGCTTGCCACTTGGGTGGGCGGAAACGCGTGGGGGATCTGGGCGGCCGGGCGCTATGGACGCCCGCGCCGGAGGGCCAACGCCGGCTATTAGCGCTTTTCGAGCCAAGGCCGGCGTCTTTCTTTTTTGAAAGGGGCGACGGAAAGCCCTTAACGTGCTGTTTCTGCTTGATGCTCTCCCAGCGCAGCGCTTCTTTTTTGTTTCACACCTTCTTTCCCGCTTCATATGCTGTAGTACACCAGCCCAGGCGCATGTCCGGCGGGCTGGGCTGGAAGTTGGGGGAAAGGGGATTGTGTATGGGTGTAGAGCTTGTGGCGCTGCACTGGATTTACTTGCTGTTTATCATGCTCATCATTGGGTTTATGGTTGCCCGCAAAGATACATCGCTCGTTTGCATTGCTGGGATCTTTTTGTTGGCGGCGGTCGCTACCCATTCACTGAGCGCGGCAGTCAGCGGGGTGTTTAACAGTTTTATTTACGCCATTACCGAATTGCTGCCGCCGATTTTGATCATCTCAATCATTGTGTCGATGAGCAAAGTGTTGTCGGCGACCGGCATCAATGATGTCATGGTATCGCCGTTTGTCCGCTTGATCCGCACGCCGGCTTGGGCGTATTGGACGATCGGGATTTTGATGATGGTCATCTCCTGGTTTTTCTGGCCGTCTCCAGCCGTTGCCTTAATGGGGGCGGTGCTGTTGCCGGCAGCGGTCCGGGTGGGCTTGCCGGCGTTAGGAGCGGCGATGGCGATGAACTTGTTTGGGCATGGCATCGCGCTTTCCGGCGATTTCATCATTCAAGGGGCGCCGAAACTGACCGCCGATGCAGCCGGCCTGCCGGTTGGCGACGTCATCGCCGCTAGTGTGCCGCTCGTGTTTGTCATGGGGGCGGTCACGACCGTCACCGCGTTTTATTTGCTGCGCCGCGACATGGAGCAAGGACGTTTGGCGGTCGGCGATGCAGAAATCGCTGCTGCCACGGATTCGGCGCTCGAAAAAACGGAAGGACTGCTCGCCGAGACGGCGAAAAAATGGCTGGCGCTGTTGATTCCGGTGTTGTTTGCCCTTGACGTCATCGCGATGTTTTATTTGCGCTTGCAAGGCGGCGAGGCGACAGCCTTAGTCGGCGGAACCGCGATTTTTATTTTGATCCTCATTTCCGTTTTAGCCCACCGGCAAGAGAGCTTTGCTGAAGTGACCAATTACTTTATTGAAGGATTTCAGTTCGGATTTAAAGTGTTCGGTCCTGTCATTCCGATTGCCGCCTTTTTCTATCTTGGCGATGCCGGATTTGTAAAAATTATCGGCGACTACTTGCCGCAGGCGTCACAGGGCATTGTCAACGATTTAGGGGTCGCCTTGGCTCATGCAGTGCCGCTGAACAACGAAATCGGGGCAGTGACGCTCACGATTGTCGGGGCGATTACCGGTCTTGACGGCTCCGGGTTTTCCGGCATCTCGCTCGCTGGTTCGGTCGCCCATTTGTTTGCGGTCTCCATTGGCGGCGGGGCGGCCACGTTAACGGCGCTCGGCCAGATCGCTGCCATTTGGGTCGGCGGCGGCACGCTTGTTCCGTGGGCGCTCATCCCGGCCGCGGCCATTTGCGGCGTCGATCCGTTTGAGTTGGCGCGGCGCAACTTGATTCCGGTAGCGGTCGGTCTGGCGGTCACAACCGTTGTCGCCATGTTTCTGATCTGACGAAAAAAGCTGTCCTGTGCGGCCAGGGCAGCTTTTTTGGTATAATGGTCATAGGCTGAAAATCGGTCGATTTTTTGACAGTTTGTTTCCTTCTCTATACATAGAGCGGGGAAACCTGTATAGTGAAAAATAGATAAGCAAAAAATCGGAAACGGACAGCTCGATTGGGGAAAAGAAAGGCGGATGGAGATGACAAGACGGATCAACGATACATTTTTGCGCGCCTGCCGCGGCGAGAAAACGGATTATGTGCCGGTCTGGTACATGCGGCAAGCCGGCCGGTCGCAGCCGGAGTACCGGGCGCTGAAAGAAAAATACTCGCTGTTTGAGATTACGCATGAACCGGAGCTGTGCGCCTATGTCACGAGGCTTCCGGTCGAACAATACGGCGTTGATGCCGCGATTTTATATAAAGACATTATGACGCCGCTGCCGGCGATTGGCGTTGATGTTGAGATTCAGGGCGGCATCGGGCCGGTGATCGCCAATCCGATTCGCTCGCTTCAAGACGTCGAACGGCTCGGGGAGATCGATCCGGAACATGATGTGCCATACGTGCTGGAGACGATCCGGTTGCTTGTCAACGAGCAGCTTGACGTGCCGCTCATCGGGTTTGCTGGTGCGCCGTTTACGTTGGCGAGCTACATGATTGAAGGCGGACCATCAAAAAATTACCATAAAACAAAAGCGTTTATGTATACGGAACCGAAGGCATGGTTTGCCTTAATGGACAAGCTCGCCGAGATGACGATCCGCTACGTGCGGTCGCAAATTCAGGCCGGGGCGAGCGCGGTGCAGATTTTTGACTCTTGGGTCGGGGCGGTGAATGCGGACGATTACCGGGCGTTTATTAAGCCGGCGATGGCGCGCATTTTTGCCGCTTTGCGCGAGGAAGGCGTGCCGCTCATTATGTTTGGCGTCGGGGCGGGCCATTTGGCGCGCGAGTGGAACGATTTGCCGCTTGACGTCATCGGCCTTGATTGGCGGCTGTCAATTCGGGAGGCGCGCCGTCAAGGCATTGTGAAAGCCATCCAAGGCAACTTGGATCCGGCGGTGTTGCTCGCTCCATGGAATGTGATCGAAGAGCGGGTGAAACGCATTTTGGACGAGGGGATGGAGCAGCCGGGCTATATTTTTAACCTGGGACATGGCATTTTCCCTGATGTGCAGCCGGCGACTTTGAAGCGGCTGACGGCTTTTATCCATGAGTATACTTCAGCAAAGTAAACGAGGTGCAACACAATGAAGAACATTGTCGGACTGCTTGTGATGGCGTACGGCACGCCGTACAAGGAAGACGATATTGAACGGTATTATACGCATATCCGCCACGGGAGGAAGCCGCCGCAAGAACAAATCGAGGATTTAAAAGCGCGCTACCGGGCGATCGGCGGCCTGTCGCCGCTGGCGAACATTACAAAAGCGCAGGCAAAGCAGCTTGAAAAACGGCTGAATGCTGTGCAAGAGGACGTGGAGTTTCGCGCGTATTTGGGATTGAAACATATCGAGCCGTTCATTGAGGACGCGGTTGAACGCATGCACGCCGACGGCATAAAAGAGGCGGTTGGCATTGTGCTGGCGCCGCATTATTCCACATTCAGCATCCGCTCGTACAACGAGCGGGCCAAAGCGGCGGCGGAAAAGCTTGGCGGCCCGGTTATTTATACGATTGACCAGTGGTATGACGAGCCGAAGTTTTTGCAATATTGGTCCGAACGAGTGAGAGCCATTTTTGATGCCATGCCGGAACAAGAGCGGGAACGGGCGGTGTTGATCGTCTCGGCCCATAGTTTGCCGGAAAAAATCATTCAAGCGGGCGACCCGTATCCAGAACAGCTCCAAGACACAGCCGAACGTATTGCCAAACAAGCCGGCGTCTCGCATTACGCCGTCGGCTGGCAAAGCGCCGGCAGCACGCCGGAGCCATGGCTTGGCCCGGATGTGCAAGATTTGACGCGCCAGCTCCATGAAGAGCACGGCTATACGTCGTTCGTTTATGCGCCGGTCGGTTTTGTTGCCGACCATTTGGAAGTGTTGTATGACAACGATATTGAATGCAAGCAAGTAACCGAAGAAATTGGCGCCCGCTATTACCGGCCGGAGATGCCGAATACCGATCCGCTGTTTATTGATGCATTGGCGACGGTCGTGTTAAAGCGGCTCGCAAAAGAAGGCGGTAAGCATGAGTGAAGGAAAACGGACGGTTGTGATTATCGGCGGCGGCATTACGGGTCTCGCGGCCGCCTACTACTTGCAAAAAGCGGCTAAAGAACAGCATCTGCCAGTGACGTGTAAACTTGTCGAGGCGACGCACCGGCTCGGCGGAAAAGTGCAGACGGTCGTTCGTGACGGTTTTGTCATTGAACGGGGGCCGGACTCGTTTTTGGCGCGGAAAACGAGCGCATTCCGCCTTGTGAAAGAAGTCGGGCTCGAACGGGAAATCGTTCATAATGCGACCGGAAAGTCGTACATTTTGGTCAATGGCAAGCTGCACCCGATTCCAGGCGGAGCGGTGATGGGCATCCCGACGCGCATCGCCCCGTTTGTGGCGACCGGGTTGTTTTCGCCGGCCGGCAAGCTGCGGGCGGCGCTCGACTTCGTGCTGCCGCCGGTGAAAACAGCCGGTGATATGCCGCTTGGCCGCTTTTTTCGCCGCCGTTTAGGCGATGAAGTGGTGGACAATTTGATCGAACCGCTGCTGTCTGGCATTTACGCCGGCGACATCGACGAAATGAGCTTAATGGCAACGTTCCCGCAGTTTTTTCAGCTGGAACAAAAATACGGCAGCCTCGTTCGCGGTGCGAAACGGACGACGCCAAAGGAACAGAAGGAGCGAAAAGGGGCATTTCAGACGTTAAAAACCGGCTTGCAGTCGCTCGTCGAAGAGGTGGAAAAGCGGCTTGAGCCAGGCAGCGTCGTCAAAGGGGCGCGCGTCGAGCGGATCGTCCGCGTCGGTTCAGCGTATCAGCTGCGGCTCAGCAATGGTGAAACGTGGGAGGCGGACAGCGTCATTGTTGCGGTGCCGCACCATGTCGTGCCGGATATGTTCGCTGATTATCCGTTTTTCGCCCCGTTTCGGTCCGTGCCGCTGACGTCGGTGGCAACGGTCGCGCTTGCTTTTCCAGAGGAAGCGATCCGTCAAGATATTGACGGAACTGGGTTTGTTGTCTCGCGCCGCAGTGATTACACGCTGACGGCGTGCACGTGGACGCACAAAAAATGGCCGCACACGGCTCCGCCCGGCAAAGCGCTGCTGCGCGGCTATGTCGGACGCCCGGGCGATGAGGAGATCGTCGATCAACCGGATGACGAGATTGTCCGCGTTGTGTTGGATGATTTAAGTAAAGTGATGAAAATTGACGGCCGGCCGGAGTTTGCCGTCATCTCCCGGTGGAAGCGGGCGATGCCGCAATATACAGTCGGGCATCGCGAGCGGCTGGCGAAAATTAAGCAACAGATGGCGGCTGAGTTGCCGGGAGTGTTTTTGGCCGGTAGCTCGTATGAAGGGCTCGGGCTGCCGGATTGCATCGACCAAGGAGAGAAGGCGGTCGGTGATGTGCTTGACTACTTGCGCCAAACAGCCGCTGACGAAAGAACAGATTGCTGAGCTGTTTGCGCTTTACTTTTTGCAAGGATTATCGCAGTAGATGATCCTCTCTTTTTTTGTGTAAAAAAAACGCCCCGCACACGGGGGCATTAAAGCAAAAAAGGCAGGCTGCATCGGGGAACAGCCTATTGCCGGCGGGGCAGCCGGCATCGTGACGCAAGGGCAGCGTCCGCTCACCTAGTGGCGGTAAGCGGCGCCAAGGCAGTCAGAGCATGTGTTGCCGTAGCACTCGTGCTGCTCGTCGATCGTTTTGCCGCATTGCGAGCACTTTTTCGGTGGCAGGTTTTTGAAAAATTCTAACACTTTCATCAACATTGTGATCCCCTCCGTTGTCTTGGTGATTTTATTGTATTATAACACAGATAAAAATGTCAATAGGTGTTTTAAAACAAAATCAACAAAGATGAAAAAAAGGCAGCCGTCGTGTATGATGAAGACAAAATGGGTGGAAGGAGAGGAAAGGAAATGAAAGTGACAGTCATCGGCTATTGGGGAGGGTTTCCCGCCGCCAATGAAGCGACATCCGCTTATTTGTTTGAGCATGACGGGTTTCGCATGCTTGTCGACTGCGGAAGCGGGGCGCTCGCCAAGCTGCAAAACTACACGGCTGTAGAAAACTTGGATGCGGTTGTCGTCTCCCACTATCACTATGATCATATCGCCGATATCGGCCCGCTCCAATATGCGCGCCTCATTCATAAAAATGTAGGGGCGGATTTGCCGGTGCTGCCGATTTACGGCCACCAAGAAGATGAGGCGGCCTTCGCCCGCCTGACGCATAGCGGCATTACGGAAGGGATTCCTTATGACCCGGCCAAGGTGCTTGCGGTCGGTCCGTTTTCGCTTTCATTTTTGAAAACAGTCCATCCGGTTCCGTGTTATGCGATGCGCATCACTGCCGGCGGCAACACGGTCGTGTACACGGCTGATTCGAGCTACATGCCGGAATTTATACCGTTTGCCAAAGGAGCTGACTTGCTCATTTGCGAGTGCAATTTTTACGCCGGACAAAACGCGGCGCCGGCCGGCCATATGACGAGCGAGGAAGCGGCGGCCATCGCCGAGGGGGCGGGCGTTGGTGAACTATGGTTGACGCACTTGCCGCACATTGGCAGGCACGAGCAGCTGGTTGAGGAGGCTGGCCGGACGTTCCGCGGTGTCATCCGCCTCGCCCACACCGGCTTAGTGTGGGCGCAGTAGCGAAAAGCAGCGAAAAAAAAACGGCGAGGGAAGCGCTTTCGCTTGTCCTTCGCCGTTCTTTTTTTTATAATAAATTATAGTTCGAATTTTTTTACTTGAAAAATGAATGGTCATTCATTCATTTTTAAGGGGGAGATTGGATGAACTTAACGACGCGGTTGGCGCAAATCGCCAAACAACTACCGGACAAAGAAGCGTACGTGTTTATGGGGGAACGATGCACGTATCAACAATTGGACGCCGCGGTGTCGCGGTTTGCCGACGGATTGGCGCAGCTTGGCATTCGCCGGGGGGATCACATCGCCTTATTGCTTGGCAATTCGCCGCAATTTGTCATCGGCCTGTACGGGGCGCTGCGGCTCGGAGCGACCGTCATCCCGATCAATCCGATTTATACGCCGGAAGAAATTGGGTATATTTTGCTTAATGGCGACGTCAAAGCGGTAATCGGGCTCGATTTGCTCGCTCCGCTCTTTGCCGGGGCGAAGCAGCGCCTGCCTTTGCTGAAGCAGGCCATCGTTTGTGAAACGCCGCAAGGAAAGGAAAAAGGGATTTCGCTGTCCGATGAAATGAAATCGTTTGCAGAAGTGTTGGCTGCCGGCGATTCGTCGTTTGCAGGACCGGAGCTTGATGACGATGATGTCGCCGTCATTTTGTATACATCCGGAACAACCGGCAAGCCGAAAGGGGCGATGCTCACGCATAAAAACTTGTACAGCAACGCCCAAGATACGGCTGACTATTTAGGAATCGATGAACATGACCGCGTGATTGCCGCGCTGCCGATGTTCCATGTCTTTTGTCTGACCGTGGCGCTCAATGCTCCGCTTATGAACGGGGGAACGGTGCTCATTATGCCGAAATTCAGCCCGGCCGCCATGTTTGCCCTGGCCCGAGAGGAAAAGGCGACGATTTTTGCCGGTGTGCCGACGATGTACAACTTCCTTTATCAATATGAAGGAGGAACGGTCGCTGATTTGCAGACGCTTCGCCTCTGCATCTCGGGAGGAGCGTCGATGCCGGTCGCCTTGCTTGAAAATTTTGAGAAAAAGTTCAACGTCATCATTTCAGAAGGATATGGGCTTTCGGAAGCGTCTCCTGTCACTTGCTTTAATCCTCTCGATCGGCCGCGCAAGCCCGGTTCGATCGGGACAAGCATTAAAAATGTTGAGAACAAGGTCGTCAATGAATACGGTGAAGAAGTGCCTGTCGGCGAAGTCGGTGAACTTGTTGTGCGCGGCCCGAACGTCATGAAAGGGTACTACAAAATGCCGGAAGAAACGGCGGCTGCCTTGCGCGATGGCTGGCTGCACACCGGCGATTTGGCGCGTATGGATGAGGAGGGCTATTTCTACATCGTCGACCGGAAAAAAGAGATGATCATCGTCGGCGGCTACAATGTATATCCGCGTGAGGTCGAGGAAGTGCTGTACAGTCATCCGGGCGTCGTCGAAGCCGCTGTGATCGGCGTGCCGGATCCGGATTACGGCGAGGCGGTGCTGGCGTTTGTGGTGAAGAAACAACCGGAGCTGGCCGAAGAGCAGCTGCTCGCCTACTGCCGTGAACGACTGGCGAAATATAAAGTGCCGAGTGAAATCCGCTTCCTCGATGAGTTGCCGAAAAATGCAACAGGAAAAATCTTGCGGCGGGCGTTAAAAGAGCAGCTTGCTGCTTCCCGTGTTTGATAGTGCTGAATATTCAGCGCTTTTTCTTTTTTTTGAATACTATATTGAAAATAGCGTGATAAACTTATATAATTTGACACATAAAAGCATAAAAGTTCAAAGAGATTATATGTTCAGCAAGGGGGAGCGGAGGATGGGCAAAACGATTCACCGTTTCGCCATGTTATGGGCGGCAGGCGTTTTATTGCTTGGCGGCTGCGGCGGAGCGAAAGAAACGGCAACAAACAGCGAGGGAAGCGGCGGACAAGGCGGGAAGGAAAAAACATACCATATCGGTGTGACGCAAATTGTCGAGCATCCGTCGCTCGATGCGGCACGCAAGGGATTCCAGCAGGCGTTAAAAGACAAAGGGCTGTCCGTTGAGTATGACGTGCAAATCGCTCAAGGCGACCAAAGCAACAACCAAACGATCGCCAATAACTTTGTTTCGGACGGCGTCGACTTGATTTTCGCCAACTCAACGCCAAGCGTGCAGGCGGCGCTCAATGCGACAAAAGACATTCCGATCGTGTTCACCTCGGTGACCGACCCGGTCGGCGCCCAGATCGTCCAATCGATGGAAAAGCCGGGCGGCAATGTGACGGGCACGACCGATACGCACCCGGAGGCGATTCCGAAAACGGTACAATTTATTGACAAATATATCAAGGGCAATCGTGTCGGCATGGTCTACAACGCCGGTGAACAAAACTCCGTCGCTCAAATCGAGCAGGTGAAAAAGGCGATGCAAGGAACCGATTTGCAAGTCGTTTCGGCGTCGGTATCGACCTCGGCTGAAGTGAAGCAGGCAACGGAATCGCTTGTCGGCAAAGTGGACTGCCTGTATATCATCACTGACAACACGGTGGTGTCCGCGTTGGAATCGGTCATTCAAGTGGCGAACGAGCATGACATTCCGCTGTTTGTCGGCGAGCTTGATTCTGTGAAGCGCGGCGGGTTTGCGGCGTATGGGTTCGACTATTATGACATCGGTTATGAAGCCGGGGAAATGGCGGCGCAAATTTTGCAGGACGGCAAAAAGCCGGCCGATCTGCCGGTTCAGTATCCGCAAAAATTGAAGCTTGTCATCAACAAAAAAGCCGCGCAAGAAATGGGGATTGAGCTCAATCCGGAATGGGATTCGATCGCTGAGTATATTGAATAAACGGCCGTCCCTCCTTCATTGAAGGAGGGATTTGTTGCCAACAGGGGGGGTAGGCATGTCGGCAGCGATGTTTGGTTCGGTGGAAGCGGGGTTGATTTATGCGGTGATGGCGCTTGGCGTCTATTTGTCATTCCGCGTGCTGGATTTTCCGGATTTAACGGTTGACGGCAGCTTTGTCACCGGCGCTTCGGTCGCCGCGGTGCTCATCACAGGCGGAGCGGATCCGTTTGCTGCGTCGGCTGCAGCGCTTGCGGCCGGCTTTGCCGCCGGGGCGCTGACCGGGCTTTTGCATACGAAAGGGAAAATCAATCCGCTTTTATCCGGCATTTTAATGATGATTGCTTTATATTCCATCAATTTGCGCATCATGGGAAAGTCGAATGTACCGCTGTTGCAGCAAGAAACGGTCATCACGAAAATCACTGCCGCCTGGCGGCAATCCGGATTGGATGAGACGCTCAACAAGCTGTTTTCTTTCACCGGGTTTGCGCCGCGGACGTGGGCGGTGCTCGTTTCGATGGCCGTCGTCGCGCTCGTGGTGAAATGGCTGCTCGATTGGCTGTTGAAAACGGAAGTCGGAATCGCGCTGCGGGCGACCGGGGACAACAAACCGATGGTGGCCAGTTTTTCCGCCAACACCGACTGGTTGATCGTCTTCGGACTCGGGCTGTCGAATGCGTTGGTCGCCTTGTCTGGGGCGCTTGTTGCCCAGTATGGCGGATTCAGCGACGTCGGCATGGGAATCGGGATGATCGTCATCGGACTTGCGTCTGTCATCATCGGAGAGGCGCTGTTTGGCGCCCGTTCGGTTGCGCGAGCGACATGGGCGGTGATTGGCGGCGCCATTGTGTATCGGCTCATTTTGGCGCTTGCGCTGCGGGTTGAGTTTTTGGAGACGGGCGATGTAAAGTTGATCACGGCGGCGATTGTGATACTGGCGCTGATCGTCCCGAACGTGGCGGCGGCGCAAAAAGAAAAACAGAGGAAAAAACGGAAAGCAGCACAGCTTGAGAGGGGAGAGACGGTTGCTGGAGCTAAAACGAATTACAAAAGTATTTAACGAAGGAACTGCTGATGAAAAAGTCGCCTTGCGGGGGATTGATTTAACGCTGGCCCCCGGCGATTTTGTCACGGTCATCGGCAGCAACGGCGCCGGAAAGTCGACGTTGATGAATATCATTTCCGGCCGGCTGTCCCCTGATACGGGTGAAGTGTGGATCAACGGCCGCAACGTCACGGCGCTCAAAGAACATGCCCGCGCCCGCTACATCGGCCGCGTGTTTCAAGATCCGATGGCCGGCACCGCCCCCCATATGACGATCGAGGAAAATTTGGCGCTCGCTTACAACCGAACAAGACGGCGCACGCTGCGTCTTGGTGTAACAAGAGAAAAGCGAAAGTGGTTTCGGGAAACGCTGCAAACGCTCCATTTAGGGCTCGAAGACCGGCTCGCCGCTAAAGTCGGCCTTCTCTCCGGCGGGGAGCGGCAGGCGCTTTCACTGTTGATGGCCACATTCACAAAGCCGGATGTGCTTTTGCTTGATGAACATACCGCCGCCCTCGACCCGGCGCGGGCCGAGCTTGTCACCGAATTGACGAAGGAAATTGTCAGACAGCATCAGTTGACGACGCTGATGGTCACGCACAATATGGAGCAGGCGATTCGCCTTGGCAACCGGCTCATCATGATGGATGGCGGGCAAATTATTTTCACGGCCGAGGGAGAGGAAAAAGAAAAATTGACAGTCGAGCGGCTGTTGGAAGAGTTTCAGCGCATCCGCGGCAGCCGGTTTGCGAGCGACCGCGCTGTGCTCGGTTCATAAAACGAAACGAGGTGCCCCAACGTTGCGGGCGCCTCGTTTTCGGTGCAACGGAACGGGTCAAGCGGTTGGAAGCGGCTTGGTCGCCTTTTGATAGGCGGCTTGCAGCGCTTTCGTCACGTCCCCCGGTTCGCCGTTTCCGATCAATGTTTCTTCTACTTGGACGATCGGAGTGATCGCCGAGGTGGTGCTCGTCAAAAACAGTTCATCGGCTTCGGCGAGACTGCTGACGGAAAACGCCTTTTCGATGAACGGAATGCCAAGTTCAGCGCAAAATTCCTTCACTTTGGTGCGGACGATGCCGTTTAAAATCCGCTCCGTCGCTGGGTGAGTATAGACGGTTTTGTGTTTGACAAGGAAAATGTTCGATGAACTTCCCTCGGTCACGACGCCGTCGCGGTGGAGAATCGCTTCAAACGCTCCGCGCTCGACGGCTTCTTGTTTTGCAAGTACGTTCGGCAGCAAGTTCAAGCTTTTAATGCAGCAGTACTCCCAGCGGACGTCTTTGGTCAAAATCGCGCGCACGCCGCGCGCCATTTCCTCTGTTTTTCGCGCCATCGGCTGAATGTAGGCGTACAAGTTCGGCCGGTTTTCGGCCGGAAATGCATGGCTGCGCGGGAAGCTCCCCCGCGTCACTTGCAAATACAAAATGGCATCTTCGCGCACATCGTTCATGCGGCGCAGCTGCTCGAGCCGCTCAGCCAACTCTTCATGGCTGAACGGAACGGCGAGGCGAATGGCCGCCGCCGAGCGGTATAGGCGGTCGAGATGTTCATGGAGCCAGATGTACGTGCCGCTGTATAGACGAACGACTTCGTAGACGCCGTCGCCAAATTGCAAGCCGCGTTCTTCCATCGGATAGACGACTTGTTCGGAACGAAGGAAGCCGCGTTCGGTCAAAACATATGGTTTTACGGTCATGGACGTGCACTCCTTTTCTTGTGACAAATCGATCGTCAATCAATTTGATTATATCATAGAGGAAAAATTGTGATGGATGTTCGGGTTGCGAAACATCGTTCTTTTTTGCATAATGGAGCTATTAATCTAGCAAGACGGGGGGATGATCAGTGGAAACGACATGGGAAGCTGGCAAGATGGCGCCGTTTCGCCAAGGAGTGCAAGCGGGGGTGGCGATCGCCATTGGCTATACGCCGATTGCGCTCGCTTTTGGACTACTCGCCAAGACGACTGGGCTGACGCTTGGCGAAACGGTGCTGATGAGCCTTGTTGTCTTTGCCGGCGCTTCGCAATATATTGCCCTCAGTTTGATTGCCGCCGGCACCGGGGCGTTGGAAATCGTGTTGACGACGTTTATTTTAAATATTCGCCATTTTTTAATGTCCGCTTCTCTGAGCGAAAAAGCCGAGCCGGATGCATTTTGGAAAAAAGCGTTGTACGCCTTTGGCATCACCGATGAAACGTTTTCAGTGGCCGCGATGAAAAAGGGGACGGTCAACGCTTCGTATATGTTTGGATTGATTGCCATGGCGTACGGCAGCTGGGTGGTCAATTCCGGCATTGGGCATGCCGTAGGGGCGAGCCTGCCGGAAAGCCTGCAGGAAAGCATGTCGATCGCCTTGTACGCCATGTTTATCGGGCTGCTTGTGCCGGCGTTGAAAAAGCAACGGAAAATCGTATGGCTGGCGGGGCTGTCCGCTTTGTTTAATTCCATCGGCACGTTTGTTCTTCACTTGTCGAAAGGATGGTCGATCGTGTTGGCTACGTTGCTGTCGGCTGTCATCGTTCAATGGCTGGCGAAAGAAGGAGGAAACGGCGATGAATAGCACGATCGTCTGGATGATCATCGGCATGGGAGTCGTGACGTACTTGCCCCGCCTGCTGCCGTTTGTGCTGCTCGGCCGCATCCAGCTGCCGCCGTTTTGGCAAGGGGTGCTGAAAAACGTGCCGTATGCAGTGCTTGGGGCGCTCATTATTCCTGACGTTTTTTTCATCCAAGATGATGTTGTGTTCGGAGCCATTGGTTTTGCGGCGGCTGTCATTGCGGCTTGGTTCGGGGCCAATGTCATGGTCGTCGTTCTTGCCGCGGTTGCGGTCCTCAGTCTGTATTCGCTCGTCGTTTGAACGATGCTGTCTTTGGCAAGGGGGCAAAAGGCGCCGGATTTCCCTGGAACACACATCATCCAGAACAAACGGGGTTGATCCAAAAGGCTGTCTGTCTTCAGGATAGACACAAAATATAGTGCGGAAGAAGCGGTCGGTGTATATAACGAAAGGGGGTGTCCAGATCCTTTTGGGCCCCCCCTTTTTGTTGCGGCGATATTACGGCAACTCATTCATAATGGTTTCGTATACGTCATCGACGTGAAACCGCGAAGTCCCCATCCCGACCTGCTCAATGACGCGGCCATCGCGGTCAAGCAAGTACGCGAGCGCTGTATGCACAATCATCCCGTTGCCTGGGTCTCGGTATTGAAAATCGAAGGCGTCGGCTGTTTTTTTTGTTTCGTCCTCGCTGCCGCGCAAAAATACCCAGCCTTGCCCGTCGCCGGTTACGCCAAACGTGCGGGCATATGTTTGCAGCTTTTCTTTCGTGTCGCGGGCCGGGTCAATCGTGATGGTGATAAATTCGACATCCCGCCCAAATACACCGGCGCTCTCCAGCCGGTCGCGCAGTTTCGCCATTTGCATTGTCGTATTCGGACAAATATCCGGACAGTTTGTATAAATAAACTCAACGAGCCGCACTTTCGGCGGCAAGTCGCCGAACGCATACGGACGCCCCCAGGCAGTTTCCATTGTGACATCGTGGGGAAGACGAGCGGCAGATGGCTTATAAACGGTAAAGTAAAAGATGCCGGCGCCGATTCCAAACAGTACGAGGCACGCTGCTATCGTATACCACTTTCTCATTCCCATCACTCCTCTATTTATGATCATACCAAAAGTACGGATAGGAAAACGGTGTTGTTTACGAACAGTTTGTGTCTATTTTCCTAATTCAAAAAAAGTTTCAAAAAAAGCTTGCATTTTTTTCTTTCTGTTATATAATAAAACCGTAAATAAAAATAATGTATTATAACAAAGAGATGGGGGAAGGAAAAATGGCGTCATTTGCTGAACGTGTCCGACAATTAGAGGAAAGCTGGAAAAATGAAGAGCGCTGGAAAGGGATCGTCCGCCCGTACAGCGCCGAAGATGTCATTAAACTGCGCGGCTCGATCGATATTGAACATACGCTCGCTCGGCGCGGCGCAGAAAAACTATGGAAACTGCTCCATACCGAAGACTATGTCCACGCGCTTGGTGCGTTGACGGGGAATCAGGCCGTGCAACAAGTGAAAGCCGGGTTGAAAGCCATTTATTTAAGCGGATGGCAGGTGGCAGCCGACGCCAACCTCGCCGGGCAAATGTATCCGGACCAAAGCTTGTATCCGTCCAACAGTGTTCCGCACGTCGTCAAACGCATTAATCAGGCGTTGCAGCGCGCTGATCAAATTCAATATTTGGAAGGTAGTGGAGACATCGACTACTTTGTTCCGATCGTGGCTGATGCCGAGGCGGGGTTCGGCGGCCAGCTGAACGTGTTTGAGCTCATGAAAGCGATGATCGAAGCGGGAGCGGCCGGTGTCCATTTTGAAGACCAGCTGTCATCGGAGAAAAAATGCGGACATTTGGGCGGCAAGGTGCTTTTGCCGACGCAAACGGCGGTGCGCAACTTGATCGCGGCGCGGCTTGCCGCCGATGTCATGGGCGTCCCGACCGTGCTCATCGCCCGCACGGACGCCAATGCGGCCGACTTGATTACGAGCGACATTGATCCACGCGATCAACAGTTTATTACCGGTGAACGGACGCCGGAAGGATTTTACCGCACGCGTGCAGGGCTCGATCAGGCGATCGCCCGTGGACTTGCCTATGCGCCGTACGCCGACCTTATTTGGTGCGAAACGAGCGAACCGAATTTGGAAGAAGCGCGCCGGTTTGCGGAAGCCATTCACGAAAAATTCCCTGGCAAGCTGCTCGCCTATAACTGCTCGCCATCGTTCAACTGGAAGAAAAAATTGGACGATGAAACGATCGCCAAATTCCAGCAAGAGCTCGGCAAAATGGGGTACAAGTTCCAGTTCGTTACTCTGGCTGGATTCCACGCGCTCAACTACAGCATGTTTGAACTGGCGCGCGGCTACAAAGAACGCGGCATGGCTGCATACGCCGAACTGCAGCAAGCAGAATTTGCCGCTGAAAAATATGGCTACACTGCAACGCGCCATCAACGCGAAGTCGGCACCGGCTATTTTGATGAAGTCGCCCAAGTCATCTCCGGCGGTCAAGCATCCACCGTCGCCTTGAAAGGATCGACGGAAGAGGAGCAGTTTACGACCGCTTGACGGACGCTATTGCCGTATATCGACGGAAGCCCGGTTTGACCGGGCTTTTTTTGTGTATAAAAGGAAAAAGCTGGCGCACTCTATAGACGGAGGGAGGCGATGAAGTGGAAAAGAAAAAAGATAGTCTGCCGGAGCTAATCCCTGCCGAATTCCGCGTCAGCACCGATCTCCATTTTGAACAATCGTGGATGAACGAGGAAACGTATGCAGGCGATTCGGTCGGCGAACATACGGCGCTCGAGCAAGCGAACGAGTATTTAGCAATGAAAGAAATCGGCCAGACGTTTGAAAACTCCTGACAATGCCCATGACGATCGTCATGGGATTTTTTGTGCAAAAAACCCGCTAACTTTTTTCAAAATATAGAAAAATATAACTATTAGTGGTATGATAGGAGTGGTGAGTTCGTTGAGAGGAGATGAGACGATGAAAGTAAATGAATTTATCATCCTAAACCATTTCGTCGTGAGCCGTTATACGATGGCGATTCTCCCCTATTTATTGAACAACGACCTGTATGCAAAGGTCGTCGAGGAAGATGGCGAGTACATTGTCAAACAAACGCCCCTCGACATTATTAGACATAGCTGCGATTATTATGGCTGCAGCTTTCAAGGCAGAAAAGAGGGGACAAAGGCCGTGATCGGCATCACCCACAAAGCGCCGATCGCCATTGAACCGTCCAACGAAATTTACTTCTTTCCCACCGCTTCCCCGAAAGACTCCTGCTGTGTTTGGCTGTCGCATATGCACGTCTATCGGTATGAGCCTGCGAAATATGAGCGGACGGTTGTATACTTCCGCAATGGGAAAAGCGTTGTCCTCGATGTGTCCTGCAAATCTTTCATCAACCAATTGCACCGAACGGCCCAGCTGCGGACGAAACTGTCGGAGCGAATGGAGGCGAGGGAGCGCAAACTGCAATACGTATATCGCATGCAGCAAGAAAAGCATGTGACGGAATAACCGCCATGATAAAAAATGGGTTTTCACAAGCAAAAGTTCAAATTGCACGGCCGAGCGTGTAAAATAAAAATATAAACGGCATTTGAATGGAGAAAGAACGATGAATATGGAAACGTTCAAACAATGGCTCACGCTCGACCACGTGCTTTCCTTGCTCGATCATTACCGTTCCTTCGGCATATTTCCCGGCATTGCGGCGACGCTGCTCGAGTCGTTTTTTCCGATTTTGCCGATGGTTGTGTTTGTGATGGCGAACGCAGCGGCATTCGGGTTGTGGAAAGGGTTTTTCATTTCTTGGATTGGCGCTTCGCTCGGCTCGCTCATCGTCTTTTGGCTGACGCGGAAGATCGGCCAGCAGCGTTTCTTTCATTTTGTCCGCCGCCATCCAAAAGTGCGCCAGTTTATGCACTGGATTGAACGGCACGGATTCGGGCCGCTGTTTTTGCTGTATTGCTTTCCTTTCACCCCGTCGGCGCTTGTCAATATCGTTGCCGGTCTGTCACGCATCAGCCGCCAGCAGTTTGTATTAGCGGTCTTGCTTGGAAAGATGATCATGATTTTTACGATCAGCTTTATTGGGTATGACTTGGTGGCGCTTGTCCGCCAGCCGTTGCGTACGGCGGCGATCGCTGTTGTTGTGCTGCTGCTTTGGTATGCGGGAAAACGGGTAGAGGCGAGATTTTCGTTGACGGAAAAACAACGCAGCGAGGGGGACAGGGAGTGACCAAACGGAAACAAGGAAAGAAGCGGGGACGCCGTTGGCCATGGCTCGCCGCTGTCGGGTTTGTCGCCATGCTCCGTTTTTTCGTTTTCAGCAATTATATGGTGGAAGGAAAGTCAATGATGCCGACGCTGCAAAGCGGCAATTTGCTGATTGTCAATAAGATCCGTTATGAAATTGCCCCGATTCATCGGTTTGATGTCGTCGTGTTTCACGCCAATCAAAAGGAAGATTACGTGAAACGGGTCATCGGGCTGCCGGGGGATCGGATCGAGTACAAAAACGATGTGCTGTATATTAACGGTCGACAGGTCGATGAACCGTATTTGCGGCCGTATAAGCAGCAACTCCTTAGCGGGAAGCTGACAGGCGATTTTACCCTTGAAGAGGTGACGGGAGAAAAGCGGGTGCCGGCCGGCTGCATTTTTGTCCTTGGCGACAATCGGCTCAGCAGTTGGGACAGCCGCCATTTCAGCTTCGTCAAAATCAGTCAAGTGGTCGGCAAGGTAGACCTCCGCTATTGGCCGTTTCGGGAGATTGCTTTCCATTTTTGAGAAAATGGCGCATCGAGGTGCGGCGGCGGTTTTGCCTAAGGGAGCGGTTGCTTTCAAGGAAGGCAGTTTTTTCTTTACCAAATACGAACATATGTGCTAAAATAGAAGAGATAAAGGAAACGAATGGTGGTGATCGCCGTGTCGCTTCGCTTTTTGCTTGGACGATCGGGAAGCGGGAAGACGGCTATGTGTCTTGCGGAAATCCGCCGCAAGCTGCAGGAAGATCCGAGAGGAAAGACGATTGTTTACCTCGTTCCGGAGCAGATGACGTTTCAATGTGAATACGCCTTAATCCATACCGAGGGAGCAGGAGGAATGATCCGCGCCCAAGTGTTCAGCTTCCCCCGCCTCGCCTGGCGCGTCTTGCAGGAGACGGGAGGCATGAACCGCTACCACGTCCACGATGTCGGCGTGCAAATGATGATTCGCAAAATTATTGAACAGCGGAAACAGGAGCTTAAACTGTTTGGCCGCGCGGCGGACAAAAGCGGTTTTGTCGAGCAGCTGCATGAGATGATCGCCGAATGCAAGCGGTATTGCTTAACGCCGGACGAGCTTCGCCGCCGTGTCGAGGAGCTGGAAAGCGGGCCGAGCCGGCCGGGACGGCGCCTGCTGGCCGATAAGCTCAGCGATGTCGCGCTCGTTTATGCAGAGCTCGAGCGGAGCTTAAGCGGCCATTACCTCGATTCGGAAGATTATTTGCGCCTGCTCGCCGAACAAATCCCCCGCTCTTGCTATTTGCGCGATGCCGATGTTTATATCGACGGATTCCATCATTTTGCCCCGCAAGAATACATAGTGATTGAGCAGCTTCTTCGTCATTGCCGGCGGGTCACCGTTTGCCTGACGGTCGACCGCCCGTATGATGGTGCGATGCCGGACGAGCTCGACTTGTTTTATCTGCCGGCGCAGACGTACCGCCAGTTGCGCGAGCTTGCCTTGGCCAACGATGTTTTGCTTGAAGAGCCGGTCGTGCTCGCGGAAAACCGACGTCATCAAAGCGGGGCGCTCGCCCATCTCGAGGCGCAGTTTCATCGCCGCCCGCTGCCGCCTTACGAAGCGGAAGACGGTGCGGTCTGCCTTTATGAGGCGGCCAACCGCCGCGCAGAACTGGAAGCGGTCGCCCGGGAAATCATCCGCCTTGTCCGCGACGAAGGGGCGCGCTATCGCGACATCGCGCTCGTCATCCGCCAAACGGAGGCGTACCGCGACCTTGTGAAGACGGTGTTTTTTGATTTTGGCATCCCGTATTTTATGGATGAAAAAGAGCCGATGCACCATCATCCGCTCATTGAACTTGTGCGCGCTGCTTTGGAAACCATTTCTACAAACTGGCGGTATGAGGCGGTGTTTCGCGCTGTGAAGACGGATTTGCTCTTTCCGTTGGACGGTGACTTGGTCATGTGGCGCGAGGCAGCCGACAAACTCGAAAACTATGTTCTTGCTTATGGGATGAAGGGGGACAAATGGACGAGCGGCGAGCGCTGGCCGTATCGGCGCTACCGGGCGCTTGACGGGTTGAATGTGCCGCAGACGGATGAAGAACGGCAATTTGAGGACAAGTTGAACGAATGGCGGGAGACGCTGGCCGCCCCGCTCCGCCGCCTTGAGCGCCGTTTGCGCCGGGCTAAGGACGGGCGCGGGTATTGCACGGCGCTATATCTCTTGTTAGAAGAATTGCAGATTCCGAAAAAGCTGGAACAAATGAGCGCGCAGGCGGAAGCGGAAGGCCGCCTCGTGGAAGCGCGCCAGCATGAGCAGGTGTGGAACGCGGTCATCGATTTGCTTGATCAATACGTTGAAATGCTCGGAGCGGAACCGTTGTCGTTAGCCGAATTTGCCAAAATTATCGAGGCCGGGCTTGACCGGCTTGAGTTCTCCCTTGTGCCGCCGGCCATCGATCAAGTGATCGTCGCCCAGCTCGACCGTTCGCGCCTCATCGGCGTGAAGTATGCGTTTGTCATTGGCGCCAACGATGGCGTCATTCCGGCCAGGGCGAAAGAGGATGGGCTTATGGCGGAAATCGAACGGGAGCAGCTGCGCGAACTCGGTGTGGCGCTTGCGCCGGGGAGCCGGGAACAGCTGTTTTACGATCCGTTTTTTATCTACCTGGCGCTTGCCTGTCCAAGCGAACGGCTGTATGTTACATACCCGCTGGCCGATGGCGAAGGGAAAGCGCTCATGCCATCGCCGCTGATTAAACAATTGTCGGAGCTGTTCCCGAAGGTGAAGGTGCGCTTGTGCGGCAACGATCCGTTCGATGCTCCGGAAGAGAAGGCGGAGGCGTTTGTGACAGCGCCGCAGGCGACACAAACGTATTTGGTCAGCCAGCTGCGCGCATGGAAGCGAAACTATGGCATCGATCCGCTTTGGTGGGATGTGTACAACGTGTTCATCGCCCGCCCGGAATGGAACGAGAGGGTGCAAAAGGCGGTGTCGGCGCTGTTTTATACAAACAAAGCCGCGCCGTTGAAAAAACAATGGAGCCGGCGGTTGTACGGAAAAAAAATTCAGGCGAGCGTCTCGCGCATGGAGCAGTTTCAAAAATGCCCGTACGCCCATTTTATTTCACACGGGCTGCGCTTGAAGGAGCGAAGCATTTTCCGCCTCGAGGCGCCGGATGTCGGCCAGTTGTTCCATGCGGCCATTAAACAAATCGCCGACCGGCTGCGCGAACAGCACGTTGATTGGCGCGAACTGTCCCAACCGGATTGCGAGCGTCTGTCGGATGAAGCGGTCGAACGGCTTGCCCCCCTCATTCAACAGCAAGTGCTGTCCAGTTCGTCTCGCTATGAATATATGAAACGGAAATTAAAACACGTTGTCGCCCGCACGACCCACGTGTTGAGCGAGCATGCGCGGGCGAGCGGCTTTGTTCCGATCGGGCTCGAGCTGGCGTTTGGACCGGGCGGCGACTTGCCGCCGCTTCGCTTTCAACTTCGCGACGGGACGGTTATGGAGCTTGTCGGGCGAATCGACCGCGTTGACAAGGCAGAAAGCAGCGAAGGAGTATTTCTTCGCATCATCGATTACAAATCGAGCGCCAAAACGCTTGATTTGACGGAAGTGTATTACGGTTTGGCGTTGCAAATGCTTACCTATTTGGACATTGTGCTCACGTATGCTGAGCAACTTGTCAAACAGCCGGCGCTGCCGGCTGGGGTGCTCTATTTCCATGTCCATAATCCGATTGTGAAGGCGAAGCAGTGGCTTGACGATGAAGCGGAGATGGCGAAACAACTTCTTGAGCCGTTTCGGATGCGCGGTCTGCTGCTTGCCGATGTGGAGGCAATCCGGCTGATGGACAGTCAATTGGAAAAAGGGCAGCGGTCGCTGATTGTGCCGGTTAGGCTGACGAGCAGCGGGGCGATTCATTCGCAGTCTTCGGTCGCGAGCGCTTCTGATTTTGATGCGCTTCGCCAGCACGTCCGCCGTCTGTTTGCCGATATTGGCGGACAAATCGCTGACGGCATTGTATCGATTGCCCCGTACAAGCTGAAAAGCAAAACAGCGTGCGACTTTTGCGCCTTTAAGTCCATATGCCAATTTGACGAGGCGCTGTCCGGCAACGAATTCCGAAAGCTTGCCCCACAGACGGGGGAAGACGTGATGAAGAATATAACGAAAGGGAGGGGAGAGTCTTGAGCGTTGCGTTTCGCCCGAAGCCGGCCGGAAGCCGGTGGACGGATGAACAGTGGAAAGCCATCGTGGCCGGCGGCCGGGACGTTCTCGTCGCTGCGGCGGCCGGGTCTGGAAAAACGGCCGTTCTTGTTGAGCGAATCATCCAAAAAGTAACGGCGGAAGACGAGGCGACCGATATTGACCGCCTTCTTGTCGTCACGTTTACGAACGCTGCGGCGGCTGAGATGAAAGCAAGGATCGGCGAGGCGCTCGAGCGCGAACTCGCCAAGCGGCCGCATTCGCTCCATTTGCGGCGCCAGCTCAGCCTGCTCAACCGCGCCTCGATTTCGACGCTCCATTCGTTTTGCTTAGATGTCATCCGCAAATATTATTATTTGCTCGATCTGGATCCGTCGTTTCGCATCGCTGATGAGACAGAAATCGAACTGCTGAAAGAGGACGTCCTTGAGGAGCTGCTTGAGGAGGAATATGGAAAGGCGGATAACGAGCGCTTTTTTGCCGTCATTGATGCTTACACCGGAGACCGGAGCGATGCCGAGCTGCAAGACATGATTTTCGCGTTGCATGACTTCTCCCGCTCCCACCCCGCGCCCGATGAATGGCTGAAAGGCCTTGTATCCATGTATGAGGTCGATGAACAGACGCCGCCCGAGTCGCTTTTGCCATCGCGCTATATCAACCAACATGCGGCGATGGAGCTGGCAGCGGCCAAACGGCTCATCGAAAGGGCGTTGCGTCTTGCGCAGGAACCGGGCGGGCCGCGGCCGTATGAGAACCGGCTGCGCGAGGATGCCGCCGTTGTCGCTGAACTTGAAAGATGGCGGTCGCAATCGTGGGAAGGACTGTATCGTGCTTTGCAGTCGCTGGCGTTCGGCCGGCTTCCGGGCTGTCGCGGCGATGACTATGATAAGTGGCTCGTCGATGAGGCGAAATCGCTTCGCGACCAGGCGAAGAAGAAACTGGAAGCGCTGCGCGACAACATATTTTCGCTGCCCCCGTCTGTCTGGATCCGCCATATGCGGGAGATGAAGCCGGCGGTTGAGACGATCGTTGCGCTTGTCCGCCGTTTTTCCGATAGGTTTCAAGCCGTGAAACGTGAAAAAGGGATCGTCGACTTTTCTGATTTGGAACATTATTGTCTGCATGTTTTGCGGCAGCGCGACCCGAAAACGGGCGAATGGCAGCCATCGGCGGCCGCTTTGGAGTACCAAGCGCAGTTTGATGAAGTGCTTGTCGATGAGTATCAAGATACGAACCTTGTGCAAGAAGCGATTTTGCAGCTCGTCAAAAAAGGAAGCGAGCGGACTGGCAACTTATTTATGGTCGGCGATGTCAAGCAGTCGATTTATCGTTTTCGCCTCGCCGAGCCGATGCTGTTTTTGGACAAATACAAACGGTTTGCCGCTGATGGGGCCGCAGGGGGAATGAGAATTGATTTGACGCGCAATTTCCGCAGCCGCGCCGAGGTGCTGGACGGCACGAACTTCCTTTTTGCACAAATCATGGGGGAAACCGTTGGGGAGATGGCGTACGATGAAGCAGCCCAGCTTAAGTATGGCGCCGATTATCCGGATGGGGCGGATACTGTTCCGGAAGTGATGATCATCAACCGGCAGCGCGCGGCGGAAGAAGAGGACGAAGAGGCAGCGGAGCTTGAGGGCTCCGAGCTGGAGGCGCGCCTAATGGCCGAGAAAATCAAAGAAATCGTGTCGCGGCCATTTTATGTGCATGACCGCTCAAGCGGGCAACCGCGGCGTGCCATGTACCGAGACATCGTTGTGCTCGTCCGTTCGATGACGAACGCCCCGCAAATGATCGAGCAGCTGCAGGCGCACGGCATTCCGGCGGCTGCCGATTTATCGTCCGGCTACTTTCAGGCGACGGAAGTTTCGGTGATGCTGTCGCTTCTGAAAGTCATTGACAACCCGCACCAAGACATTCCGCTCGCCGCTGTGCTCCGCTCGCCGCTGTTTCGCTTTGATGAAAACGAGCTGGCCATGATCCGCCTCGCCGATCCAAAAGGAACGTTTTATGAGGCGCTTCAGTTGTTCCGGCAAAAGCCGGCGGAAACGGATGAGGAGGAGGCCGCCAAGAAAAAAGCGGCCGCGTTTTTGGAGCAGCTCGGGCGCTGGCGCACGATGGCCCGCCGCCGCTCGTTGGCCGACCTCATCTGGCAACTGTATCGCGATACACAATTTTACGATTTTGTCGGCGCGCTGCCGGGTGGAAAGCAACGGCAGGCCAATTTGCGCGCCTTGTATGATCGCGCCCGCCAATACGAATCGACGGCCTTTCGCGGGCTGTTCCGCTTTCTCCGCTTTATTGAGCGGCTGCAGGAGCGCGGCGATGATTTAGGAGCAGCCCGGCCGCTTGGTGAGCAGGAAGATGTCGTGCGGGTGATGACGATCCATAGCAGCAAAGGGCTCGAGTTTCCGGTCGTCTTTCTGGCCGGACTCGCCCGCCCGTTTTATACGCGGGATTTGCATCATCCGTACTTGCTGGATAAAGAGCTCGGCTTTGGCGCCCGTTTTGTCCACCCACAGCTGCGCATCAGCTATCCAACGCTGCCATTGCTGGCGATCCAAGTGAAAAAGCGGCTCGAGCTGCTCGCCGAGGAAATGCGCATTTTGTACGTTGCGCTGACAAGAGCGAAAGAGAAGCTTTATTTGCTCGCCGCGGTCAACGATGCCGATAAGGAGATCGAAAAATGGAAAGGCGTTGCGGGAGAACGCGAATGGCTGCTTCCCGACGATGTGCGGGCATCGGCCCGTTCCTATTTAGACTGGATCGGCCGGGCGCTCATTCGCCACCGCGACGGGCGCATTTTAGCGGGAGAGAAGGCGCCGGATGAAATCGCCTCCCATCCGTCCGTATGGCGTATTGCCATTGTGCCCGCGGCCGAGCTGCGCAGCGGCGAGGCGGCTGCCGGCCAGGCGGACGAGAGCATGCTCGCTGCGCTTGAACATGGCCGCCCTGTTCCGGCTGGCGGCGGCTGGAAAGAGGAAGCAGAGCGGCGTTTGTTATGGCGGTATCGCTATGAAAAAGGGACGATTGTGCGCGCCAAACAGTCGGTGTCGGAGCTGAAAGAGCAACGGGTGCTGTTTGGCGAGCTGGCGAGTGAATGGCCGCTGCGCCAAGGAACAGCGCCGATTTTCTCGCGGCCGCGCTTTATGCAGGAAAAAACGTTGACGCCGGCGGAAAAAGGAACCGCGCTTCATATCGTCATGCGCCATCTCGACTTGCGTGCGCCGGTCAGTGAAGCGTCCATCCGTGAGCAAATGGGTCGGCTCATCGAAAAAGAGCTGTTGTCGGCCGAGCAAGCCGAAGCGGTCGATGCGGCCGCGATCGCCGCCTTTTTCGCTACGGATATCGGCCGCCGCCTTTGCGCCGCCCGCGAGGTGCACCGGGAAGTGCCATTCAGTCTAGGGCTTCCGGCTTCCCATCTTTACGGGCATGACGGGATGGAAGACGACCGCCGGGTGCTTGTCCAAGGGGTGATTGACTGTGTGTTTGCGGATGAGCGCGGTTATGTGATGATCGACTATAAAACGGATGAGGTGACCGGCCGTTTTGCCGGCCAGAAAGAGGAGGCCGCCCGCTTTTTGCTCGGCCGCTACGGAACGCAAATGCGCCTGTATCGGCAAGCGATTGAGCAAATTTGGCGCGTGCCGGTAGCGGAGTGCTATTTGTATTCGTTTGACGGCCAATACATTATCGCGGTGGAATGACGCGGAGGGGGAAAGACGATGCGCATTTTGCATACGGCAGACTGGCATCTCGGGCGGACGCTTGAAGGCCGAAGCCGGTTGGCGGAGCAAGAGGCGTTTATCGACGAACTTGTCGAGATTGTAGCAAAAGAACAAATCGATGTCGTCTTGATGGCTGGCGATGTGTTCGATTCCGTCAATCCGCCGGCGGCGGCGGAGCAGCTGTTTTACGAGAGTTTGGCCCGACTGTCCGATAAAGGCCGGCGTCCGGTTGCGGTCATCAGCGGCAACCATGACCATCCGGACCGCATCAGCGCCGCCCGGCCGCTGCTTTCCGACTACAACATTTTCCTTTTTGGCCGCCCACAGGCGGAAGTTTGCCGAATTGACGTTCCGTCGTGCGGCGAGGCGATGATGCTTGCGCCGTTGGCGTACCCGTCTGAATCGCGGCTCGCTGAGCTATTGTCATCCGACCATAAGGAAACCGCGCTTCGCGATCGGTACGACGACCGCATCCGGGCGTTGTTCGCTACGATGGCCGCCTCATTTGCCGATGAAACTGTCAATGTTGTGATGAGCCATCTATACGTGGCTGGCGGCCATACGTCCGATTCCGAGCGGCCGATTGAGGTGGGCGGCGCCTATACGGTGGCGGCTGCCAGTTTGCCCGGGGCGGCGCAATACGTGGCGCTCGGTCATTTGCACCGCCCGCAGGACGTCAGACGGGCGGAGACGGCGGCGCGCTACGCCGGTTCACCGCTTGCTTACAGCTTTTCCGAAGCTGGGCACACCAAGTCGGTGACGGTTGTCGACGTCCAGCCGGGCGGAAAGGCCAACGTGACGGAGATTCCGCTTGTTTCCGGCAAACCGCTTGTCCGTTGGAAGGCGACGGACGGACTTGCCCAAGTGTATCGTTGGTGCGAGGAAGGAAGAGACCGGTCGTGCTGGATCGATTTAGAGGTCCATGTAAACGAGCCGTTGACAATGGAAGAGATTCAACGGCTGCGCAAGCTTCATCAAGGGTTTATCCATATCCGCCCGGTGTTTCCGGAACGGGAGCGGGAGGCGGCGGCTGAAACAGACCGCAAACCGCTTTCCCTTGTGGAAATGTTCCGGCGTTTTTACGAACGTCAAACCGGCGGACAAACACCGGATGAAGAGCTTGTGCGCCTTTTTTTGGAATTGGCGGCCGATGAGAAGGAAGGGGAAGGAGAAGAGGAATGAAGCCAATTTCCTTGACGATCGCCGGGCTTCATAGCTTTCGTGAAAAACAAACGATCGATTTTACGGCCCTTTGCGACGGCGGCGTATTCGGCATTTTTGGACCGACCGGAAGCGGCAAATCGACGATTTTGGATGCCATCACGCTCGCGCTGTTCGGAAGTGTCGGACGGGCGGCCAATCGGACACAAGCGATCATCAACCACGCTGAAAAGGAACTGTTCGTTTCCTTTACGTTCGAATTGGAAAATGCCGCTGGGGCAAAACGGTACACGGTGGAACGCAGTTTGAAAAGGGCGGATGAATGGCGGACGCGGAGCGCCGTCTGCCGGTTGATCGAACATCAGGCCGAGCCGGTCGTGCTCGCGGACAAGCTCTCTGATGTAGACAAGGCGGTCGTACAGCTGCTTGGTTTGACTATGGAAGATTTTACCCGCGCTGTCGTTTTGCCGCAAGGGAAGTTTGCCGAGTTTTTATCCCTCAAAGGGGCGGAGCGCCGGCAAATGCTGCAGCGCCTGTTCCATCTTGAACGATACGGTGACGAGTTGAATAAAAAGTTAAAAGAGCGGCTCGCCGCCGCGGAGCAGGAATGGCAAAAAATCGAAGCGGAAAAAGCGGGGCTCGGCGATGCTTCGAAAGCGGCGCTTGAGCAGGCAGAAGCCGAGGAGCGGGAGCTTGCGGCGCTGTTTGCCAAGCGCAAAAAAGAGCTTGAGAAAATCGAGGCAGACATCGAACGGGCGAGGCAGCTTCGGGCGTGGCAGCAGGAAAAAGAAGCGGTTGAAGCGGAATTATCGGCATTGCGCCGGCGGGAGCCCGAAGTGCGGGCGCTTGAAGCGAAAAAAGGGCGGGCCGAGCAGGCGGAGCGCATTTGGCCGTACTGGGAGCAGTACGAACAGATGCGCCTCCTGCAGGCCGCGGCGCTGCAGCGGCAGGAGGCGGCGTTGCGACAGTTGGAGGCGGCCAAAGCCCACTATGAGGATGCCGTGCGCCGCTATGAGCAGGCGCGGCAGGAAAAAGCGCGGCGCGAGCCGGAGCTGTTGGTGCAAATGGAGCGGCTGCGGCAGGCGGAGCAGCTCGAACGGAAAATGGAAACACTCAAGGCGGAGCTCGCCGCCCTCCATGAGGAGTGGAACCGCTTGGCGGACCGGGAAAAAGCGGTGCAGCGTCAGTTCGAGGAAGCGGAGGCCTGGTACGCGCGCGGCTTGGCGCGCCAACAGGAGCTGAAAGAAGAGTTGCAGCGGCATGCCGCTGCGCTCGCTGGCAAAGACGAAATAGAGCGCGCCTGCGAAGAGAAGCGGCGCATTGAGCAAACGGCGTCCGCTCTCGCCCGCGTCGATGTGCAGCTCCAGCAAAAGGAAGCTGCCTGGCGCCAAGCCGAACGAGAGCGGGCTGAGCGGGAGCGCCGCGCCGCCGCTGCCGGCGCCCGCCTTCATCAACTGTTTCAGCTTGTTGAACAAACGCACCATTCCGTCTGCAGCCGGCAACAAGATATCGAAAAGCGGCTGCATGTTTTGCGGCGACAGATCGAGGCGGAGCAGCAACGGATCGAAGAGGCGCAGACGGCCGAACTGGCAGCGGTTCTGGCTGAGCGGCTCCGTCCCGGTGAACCGTGCCCGGTGTGCGGCTCGCGTGAGCACCCGCATCCGTCCGCCAGGCCGCAGACGGTAGCCTCTGGTCGGTTGTCTGAGCTCGAGCAAGAGCGGCAGCGTTGCGAACAAGATTTGCAGACACTGTTCTCATTCAAGGCGCAGCTTGAGCAGCTTGCCGCGCTGGCGGCCAGCCACGGGACACCCCCTGTTCAGGCGGCTGTCCGCCCGGCAGGCGAAACCGTCGATATGGCCGTTGAAGTCCGGGCGCTCGGGCAGGATGTCATTGAACGAAAGGAAGCGGTTTACCGGGCGTTGTCGCAGTGGAATGAGGCGGAAGCGGCGCGGCGTGAAGCGGAAAACGCCTGCCGATGGGCGGCAGCGGATATCGAAGCGCTGCAAGCGGAGAAACAGCGCCTTGAAGAGGAGAAACAGCAGCTTGAACGGCAGTGGCGCGAGGCGCATCCTTCCTTTTCACTGGAAACGATCGCGGTGGTTTACGAGCAGCTGCGCGAACAAGAGAAAATGTGGCGTGATGTACAAAAACGGCTTGAAGACAGCGTTCCATTTTTAGAAGAAAAACAAAGAGCAAAAGAACAGGCGGCTGAGGAGCGTCGCCGGCTTGAGGCGGAGCGGGTGCGCCTCGAATCGCTTATGAGCGCCAAACAGGAGCTGTGGAAAGAATATGAGCGGCAACGGCGCGAGAAGGCCGGACCTGGCCCGGCAGGTGTGCAGCTGCGGGAAGCGGAAGCCGAATGGCGCCGGCTGCAAAACGGCGAACAGCAGGCGTACGATGAATGGCAGCGCGCCCAACAGCAATACCAGGCGACAGAAAGTGAGGCGAAGGCAGCGAAGCAGGCGTGCGAGGAAGCGGCCCGCCGCGAGGAAGAAGCGCTCGCTCGCTGGCGCCGCGCCTTGGCCGGCACTGTGTTCGTTGATGCTGAAGAAGTGCGAATGTCGAGGGCGGCAAAAGCGCAATGTGATGAATGGGACGAAGCCATCCGCCTTTACTGGCGCCAGGTCGAGCAGGCTGAGCACCGCCGCGCCCAGCTGGCGGCTGTCATCGGCGAAGAAGCGGTGAGCGCTGAACAATGGGAGATGATGCAGCAAGTATACAACGAGTTGAAAGCGCACACCGAGATGATGACCGAGCAGCTTGGCGCGGTGCGCGGAAAAGTGGCGGAGCTGAGAAAAAAACATGTCCGTTTTGTTGAATTGGAGGCGAGGCAGGCAACTCTCGGCCGCCAAATTGAGCGGTACAAACAGCTGCAAACGTTGCTTCGCGGCAACAGTTTTGTCGAATTTATGGCGGAAGAGCAACTCGAACAGGTGACCATCATGGCGTCTGAGCGGCTGCAGCAGTTGACGCGCCATCGCTATGCGCTTGAGCTCGATTCGCAAGGCGGGTTTTTGATTCGCGATGATGCCAACGGTGGGGTGCGGCGGCCGGTGTCGACGCTGTCCGGCGGGGAAACGTTTTTGACATCGCTGTCGTTGGCGCTGGCGCTGTCGGCGCAAATTCAGTTGCGCGGTGAATATCCGCTCCGGTTTTTCTTTTTGGACGAGGGGTTTGGCACATTGGATGCCGAGCTGCTCGATACGGTCGTTTCTGCTTTGGAAAAGTTGCATACGCAGCAGCTGGCTGTCGGCGTCATCAGCCATGTCCAAGAGATTCGCAACCGGCTGCCGCGCCGTCTCATTGTCGAGCCGGCGGAGCCGTCCGGCCCCGGCACGCGCGTCCGGCTTGAATGGATGTAACCCGTCTGTCGGGAGCAGTGCTTGGCGGATGCGTTGCCAGCGGCCGCTGCGCCGGCTGGTTAGTCCGGCCCACTGGATTGAAGGAACGGGGGGATAGGGGGCGGTCCTTGCCCCCATTTAGTTGTTGGCGGCCACGTTTTGGTCAGATACATCGGGATCAAACACATTTGTAAAGCTGATTGCGTTGTTTGTCATGATAAAGTCGCCGGTGTTGAACCCGCCGGATCCAGCCTGCGTTTTCGTGGCGACTTTTGGTGCGATATACAAGCAGTCGCCCATTTGCACGACCGCGCCGTTGCCGACGCTGTTGATTTTGATCGGACCGACGAATGAAGGCATTACAGCTCTTCCTTTCTATATAGATGCAATTTGAAGATTTACCATTTGCAACTTTTACCGAGTATTTGATCGACTGTCGGGCGACCGAACAACGCCACTTCCAGACCCATTATATAGGTCTGTGAAGCAGGCGGTTGTTCGGTCCTCCGTCACGCCAAGGCGTGACGGGGAAGCCTGTGGCTTTCCCTCGACAGTCGAAAAGGGGCAAACCGTTTTTCCGTCAGGGGACATATTCAACTTCCTCGTTGCATCTATATATCTGCTGCTGACGGCATCGGGCCGGCCAGCTGGCGGATATGTTTGATGCGCGCTTCGCCTTCAGCGATGGAGGTTGAGCCGATGTGGACAACGGCCGAAGAGGAGATCCCTAGCACGCGGATCGACCGGACGGAAATGACCGGGGATTCGTGGAGCGTCTGTTGTGATGCAACCGGCGGCGGGGAAGACCAGCGTGGAATCGGCTTGGTAAAAATCGGGAATGTTTGTTCCCCTTCTGGCCCGAAAAACAGCTCGTATTGCCGCTGCACGGCTAAAGCGCGTGTGCGGGCGGAAATCCGTTCAGAGTCGCCGATTTGCAGCACAGAGCTAATAATCAACGTTTCGGCATGGAGCGCCTGAACGATCGATGTCCGTTTCACGATGCCCCACCCCGAGCCGGCACGAGCGGGACAAACGGGCCGATGATGAGCGATTCCGGCGGCGTATCAAACGCAGACGATAAGTTGATCACATCAGCATCGCCGATTAAAAACAGCGAGGCGCTGGCGACGGCTGTCAAGCGGATGTCCCCGACATGCACGTCGCGGTTAATGACGGTATAATTCACGTTGATTCCTCCCCTGAAGGCAAGTGTTTCAAAAACGCGTCGAGCGATTGTTCAATATCCGCTTTCACTTTTTGGAAGATCTCGTTTTCGACCGTTTCATCGCGATCGCCCGCGGGAACATAGCCTTGGTTTGCTTTCTCTTGCAAATAAAAGCGGATGCGTTCATCCGTCTGTCGGGCGATATCTTGCAAAATAAACTGCCGGTACGTATCATCAAGGCGGCGGTTGTATTGCTGTTCAAGCCGCTTCAATGTTTCTGCCGCCTCACTGTTTAAGTAGGCGGCTACTTTTTCCTGAATCGGGCGCATCAACACCGGCTCCGGCTTTGGGACGACGGTTTTCACCGGTTCGACAGCGAAATCTTCGATGGTGCCGCCGGCCCCCGGTGGGGCGATGCCGATATTGAGCGTTCCTTCGAGCGTTTCCACTTTCAGCTGGTCAAATTTGTATTCAATCCGCTCGATCGTCGTGCGCGGCTGCGATTCCAGCTCCCGCAGCCGGGCTTCGAGAACGGAAAGACGTCGTTCGAGTGTCCGTACTTTGTTTGTCTGCCATAATAAATAGCGGCGCAGTTGGACGAAATAGTCGTATATACTCATGGTGCACCATCATCCTCTCTACATTCCCCTCTTACTTCAATATATGGACGGCCTGTCGTCCTCATCACTTTTTTTCTCTGCATTTAGCGGGTGGCCGAATGGAGAGGAACGAGAGGAGCGGACGGCTGGGCGGCGGTGCCAAGCGGCACGGTCGCTTGCGAAGCCGGGCCAGTGAAACCGCCGGTGTTGGCAAGCGTTGACAATGCTTGGATGCTGCCGGCGCTGCCGATTTGCAAAACGGATGAGTTGGTGACGGAGCCAATCCGCAACTGGTGGATGCAGATGCTTTGGCTGATGTAAACGTGCACCCTCCTTCTCCTCCTTCAAACGTTTCCGACGACATTTTCATCGGCGACATCGGCGTCATTCGTATTGGTATTGCTGTAATAGTTATAGATATGAAGCCCGTCGCCGGTGTTGAACGAGCCGGCGCCGGCGAACGTTTTCGTCACGCTTTGTGGGGAAATCGCAAACACATCGCCGATATGGAACACGCCGCTGCTTCCGATGCTGTTCAGTTTGACGACTCCGACAAAAGCCGGCATGTGGGCATGCTCCTTTCCCAGCTTCGCAGTTGCTGCTATAGTGTATGGGCGCAAGCCGGCTGACGTTCGCCCTAATTGTTCGCGGCGTTGTTCGCGTCTATCATATCCGGATCGCCGGTGTTGGTAAAGCTGACAAATGTGTTCGTTTGCAGGAAATCACCGTTGTTGCTTCCCCCAGAGCCGGTGTGCGATTTGGACGTACTCTTTGGGGCGATTTGCAAAACATCGCCAAAATTGACCGTGCCATCTCCGCTCACATGAGTGATTTTAATCGGTCCGCTGATAAACGAAGGCACTCGCGCCCCCTCCTTTTGTTCCCATTGTTATAGCATATTGTATGAAAAAAACACGTAACTGGTTCAACGCGGGGCGGATGTCCAATCGGCGGTTAAGTTGTCAGCATATGCTAATGAGAAGGAATGGAAAGGAAGGGACAACCGATGCCAGCGATCGTCATCGGCGGGATTAAAGTGACGAGTGTAGGCGGCAACGGCACGGTGAACATGGGCGACGTGCTGCAAATCGCTCCCAAAAGCACCTCAAAGACGAATTCAGGCGCCGGCGGCGGCAATACGGGCGAGTTTTTGCAGACGAATACGTTTTGCAGCGTCACCAATACAGTGGACCCGGATGTGTTCGACGCTGGAGCGAAAGGGAACAATTAGACGGCCGAATGACCAAAAAGACCGTCTTTTTCTTTTGTCCATCTTCATCTATAATATAATTATGAATTTTCTAAAATATAAGCTTGGGGGGATGGGAGAATGAACGCACCGCTTGTTCTGACCCATTTTTTAGACCGCGCTGTCGCTTTGTACGGGGACAAGCCGGCGATGATTTGTTCCGGACGGACGGTGACATACAGGCAGCTTGGCGAACGAGTGTCGAGGCTTGCCAACGGGCTGCGGGGGCTTGGCGTTCGCAAAGGCGACCGCGTGGCGTACTTGGCGCCCAACACGCTCGAGATGCTCGAAGGGTTTTACGGCGTGTTTGAAGTGGGAGGGGTGATGGTGCCGCTGAATACGCGGCTGAAACCGGATGATTACGTTTTTATTTTGAATCATAGCGAAACGAAAGTGTTGTTTGTGGATCAGGAGCTGTACGGGCTGATTGCACCGGTCAAAAACAAGCTTGAAACGGTCGAGGAGATCATTGTCCACCATAAAACAGAGGCGGCGATTGATGAAACCGCTTACGAAGAATGGCTCGCCGCCCAGTCGTCAGCGCCGGTTCCGCGCCCGATGATCGATGAGAACGATATATGCAGCTTGCTATATACAAGCGGGACGACAGGCAACCCAAAAGGAGTCATGCTGACGCATCGGAACAACTATTTGCATGCGCTTGTGACGATGCACCATTTGCGTGTGTCCGACCGCGATACGTATTTGCATGTGTTGCCGATGTTCCACGTCAACGGCTGGGGGGCTCCGTTTTATTACACTGCCAACGGAGCAACGCAAATCGGTTTGCGTAAAGTCGATCCGAAAGTCATTTTTGATCTTGTCAAGGAACATCAGGTGACGGTTATGCATATGGCTCCGACTGTGCTCAATATGTTGCTGCAATATTATGAGCAATATCAACCAGATGTCCCGGAAGGCGTGCGGGTCGTCATCGCCGGTTCTGCGCCGCCGCCGGCGTTTGTCGCACGCGTTGAGGAAAAGCTCGGCTGGGAGTTTATCCAGGTGTACGGCATGACCGAATCGTCTCCGCTCAGCACGATTTCGCTCATTCGTCCGCAGCTTGACGGACTGCCTGTGGAGCAAAAGCAGCGGCTGAAAGCGAAAGCCGGCTATCCGATGATCGGCTGCGAGGTGAAAGTCGTCGACGAGAATGGAGAGGAAGTGCCGAAGAATGGACGGGCGATCGGTGAGGTGATTGTCCGCAGCCATGGCGTCATGAAAGGATATTGGAAAAACGAAGAAGCGACCGCCGCAACGATCCGCGACGGCTGGCTGTATACCGGCGATATGGCGACCGTCGATGAATACGGGCATATTGATATCGTCGACCGGAAAAAGGATATTATTATTAGCGGAGGGGAAAATATTTCGTCGATTGAAGTCGAAGGAGCGCTTTATGAGCATCCGGCTGTGCTTGAAGCGGCCGTCATCGCCGTGCCGCATGAAAAATGGGGGGAAACGCCGCATGCGTTCGTCGTCGTTCGACCCGGGCATACGGTGAGCGAAGAGGAGCTGATCGCCTTTTCGCGGGAAAAATTGGCCCACTTCAAAGCGATCACGGGTGTAACGTTTGTGGATGAGCTGCCGAAAACAGCCTCCGGAAAAATTCAGAAAGTACACTTGCGCCGCCAATATTGGGATGCAATTGGAAAATCGGGCCGCTATGTCAACTGATGATACAGGCATGCGCCTTCAGACGGGCAGAGGAGAGCGCATCGAATGAAATGGATAAGGCGGCGGGCGTGCCGACAAGGTCGTAAGGCGTCGCCGATTGCGCAGACGGCTAGGCGGTAGAAAGAAGGGAGAAAGCGATGATCAGATCGACCGAGCGAATCGCCGCGGCGGATGTGTTGCGTGGATTCGCCTTGCTCGGCATTTTGCTTGTCAACATGCGTTATTTTTCCTCGCCGGCGTTATACGACGACGGCGTCAAGGGCAGTGATTTTGACCGAGTTTTCGTTGCCGTCGTGGATGTGTTGTTTGAAGCGAGCGCCTATCCGTTGTTTGCGTTTTTATTCGGGTTCGGGGCGATGACCATGTTCCGCCGGCTCCAAAGCCGCGGGGAGCGGCCGATTCCGATTCTGTTGCGCCGCTTCTTTCTTTTGCTTGGGACCGGCATGGCTCATGCGTTTGGCCTTTGGTTTGGCGATATTTTAATCCCCTACGCCCTCGCCGGGTTCATCATGCTTTTCTTTTTCGCCGCCCCGCCTCGTTGGTGGCGGACGGCGGCTGTTGCCGTCTTTTTTCTTTTTCACGGCCTCATGGCGCTGTTGTTAACTCTCAATGTATTGGCCGGAGAAATGGAGACAGCCGGCGGCCACGAGACCGCGGCGGCCGCGGCGGTTCGCCATTATCGAAACGGAACGTTTCGTGACGTGTTTTGGCAACGTTGGCATGACTGGGCCTATGTCAACAGCGATGGCGGGCTGCTGTTTACGGTGTTGACCGTATTGCCCTTTTGTTTCCTCGGCGGCTATGCCTCTTGCAAACGTTGGCTTGAACCCGACCGTCACTCGCCCGCCAAGCTGCGCCGCCTGATGAGGTGGGCGCTATGTTTTGGTTTAGCGCTGAAAACCATTCCGTATTGGGCTGGGGTCAACGACTTGACCATGTACATCCAAAACAGCTTTGGAGGCGCCGCATTGGCGGTGTTCTACGCGGCGGCCGCCGTGTTCGTCTGCGGGAAACGAAGTTGGCAGCGCGCTTGGCGGTGGTGGCAAGACGTTGGCAAAATGTCGCTCACTCATTATCTCGCGCAATCGCTCGTTTGCACGTCGCTGTTTTATGGTTATGGGCTTGGGTGGTACGGACGCACAAGCGCATGGCAGGAGATGTTGATTGCGTTTGCCTTGTATGCGACTCAAGTGTGGATAAGCCGCTTTTGGTTTGCGCGTTTTCATTATGGCCCGGTTGAGTGGATGTGGAGGTGGGGGACATACGGAACGCGGCCGCCGTTTCGCCGCCGGCCGGGGCAATAAAAACCCCGCTTACTGAACGGACGGGGAAGGCGATTCAAAAATCCTCGTTTGCTGCAAATATTGATTGATCAATTGGTCAAGCTCTTGGCTGCATTCGATCGTCTCTTTGGCCGTGAACCCATACGTGAGCGCCAATTCAATCATTTGTTGTCGTTTTTCTTCAATTTGCAACAGAACCATTTCCTTCACCATCAATCGTTTGAAATGTTGGTTGAGGCATGCCGCGTCGATGCAAGACGTTTGTTGCATGACGAAAGTCGCAATCGACGCCCTAGTGGAAACTAAACATTATTATACATATCCCGACGAAAAAAGGAAGCGATTCGGGAAAATAAGTGATAAATTTCCTAATTTAGACAAAATTCTACAAAAGCAGGACTTTTTCGCCTCGATGGCGAATATCATCCTCAACGCGCCAAAATGATGAAGACGGGTGGAAGAGAAGAGTTCACGAAGCGTCCGCTACATAACAAAGAAAGGGAGAGAGGCACGATGAAACTGATCACCGCACTTTTCGATGGAGAAACGTTTGTTGGAGCCGTGCCGCAAGGAGACGACCGGGCGGTTCATTTGCGCCGCGCCGAACGGGCGATGGATGGAACGGAGACGATGCCGACGACTATGCTTGAGGCGATTGCCCAAGGGGAGGCGTTTTTCACCCGAGCACAAGAAGTAGTTGACTGGGCGCTGCGCCACCCGGCACCGGAGTACGTTTATCGCCTCAGTGATGTCCGTCTTTTGGCCCCGATCCCACGGCCGGCGAAAAACATTTTTTGCATCGGCAAAAACTATGTTGATCACGCGCTGGAGCTCGGCGGCGCCGATGTGCCGGAGCATTTGATCGTCTTCACGAAAGCGCCGACAACGGTCATCGGTCATGAGGAAACGATTTTGCGCCATGCCGATGTCACGGATGAAATGGACTATGAAGGGGAGCTGGCGGTGGTCATCGGCAAACAAGGGCGGGCGATCCGCCGCGAAGACGCGCTTGATTACGTATTTGGATACACGATCATCAACGATGTGACGGCAAGAGATTTGCAGGAGCGGCACCAACAATATTTTCTCGGTAAAAGCTTGGATACATTTTGCCCGATGGGGCCATGGATCGTGCCAAGCAAATTTGTGCCAAATCCAAACGATTTGCGCATCGAGACACGGGTCAACGGCGAAGTGCGCCAGCAAGCCAACACGAAACAATTGATTTTTTCCATTGAATCGATCATCGAGACGATCTCAAAAGGCATTACGCTTGAGCCGGGTGACATCATCGCGACAGGAACGCCGGCTGGAGTCGGCAAAGGGATGAACCCGCCGCGTTTTTTGCAGACGGGTGATGTCATTGAGGTGACGGTGGAAGGCATCGGCATGTTGCGCAACAAAGTGGGAGAGTAAACGGCGAAAGTGAGGAAGCCCCCATTGATGCTCAAAAGGCGTCCTCTTGAAAGAAAGGGCGTCTTTCGTTTTCGTGAAGTTTGTCAACCGTCCGCCCGCCGTGCTATGATGGGAAGGAACAAGGAATGATTGGAGGGATGGACGTTGACGCATGCCCATATTACGAGCTGGCTCATCACGATTGTTTTGTTTTTCCTTGCGGTGTCGATGGAGCGGCAAGGGGCGGGCAAAGCCAAGATCGTGCAAATGGTGTTGCGGCTGTTTTACATTCTCACGATCGCGACGGGGGGGCTTTTGCTGCATAGCATTGCTTCGATATCTGCGCTTTATTGGCTAAAAGCGCTTGCCGGGCTGTGGGTGATCGGAGCGATGGAAATGGTTTTAGCAGCTGTAAAAAAAGGAAAAAGCGCGGCGGCAGGATGGACGCAATGGGTCATTGCCCTTGTGGTGACGCTGTTCCTTGGCCTGTTGCTGCCGCTTGGTTTTGACTTATTCTAAAGCGAAGCGGCAGCCTTCTATTGGTTGCCGCTTTTGTCGAAGGCGAAAATATGATATGGTAAAACAAACAATGTTTTTTGAATTTTTCGACCTCGTTGGTCAGCGGGAGGGGGCATGATCGTTTATGCGTTGGTTCTGCTGCCGCCGCGCCGAGGAGCTGGATCATTTGCTCAGGGAGCATAGTTCTTCCTTGGATGAGCCGTTGTTTGTCCAAATCGCGGGCAATGATGAGGCAGCAGTGCGCCATGCGGCCGCCGCGTTAGCCCGTCGTTGGCCGCACGCCCATATGGTTGGGATGGCAGGACCGCTGCCAATGGCCGGGGAGGCGAATCTCGCTGTTGGCGTCGCGTCGATGACGTCTTCAACCGTTTCGTCGTTGGCGCTGCCAGCTGATGAGTTTGACCGCCCGGATGGATTGGCGGCGTTGATCGCGGAGGCGGTCGTTCGTCACGATACGACGTTGCTTTTGTTGTTTACGAATCACCGCTCGGCTTTGCCGCCCTTGCTTCGCCATTTGCCGCTTGCAAACGAACGAATGGTTATCATCGGCTGCGCGCTTCCCGAGGGCAGCGTGTTATTTTCGCCCGACGGTCGGCTTGAGCGCGGAGGAATCGCCGTCTCTTTCAGTGGAACAGCGCTTCGCGGCCACTGTGCCGCACCGTTTTTATGGGAGCCTGTCGGACGATCCTTCTCCATTACGAAAAGCAGTGGCCAACAAATTGATGAGCTTGATGGACAAAAGCCGTCATGGTATTTGGAACGATATTTAGGCAAAGAATTTATGGACCGTCTGCCGCTTTCCGGAGTGGAATTCCCGTTTCTTATCGAACGAAACGGGCGCGATGTCTGCCTGCCGATTGTCGCTCTCCATTCAGACGGTTCCGTTGCCGTAAGAGGTCACGTCCATGATGGGGAAAAGGTTCGTTTTTCCTATGTTCATGCCCCGTCCCTTTACTGGAGCGCGCGCGACGCCGCCATGCATGCGGCCAAGCAATCGGCTGAGGGGATGTTCTTTTACTACAGCGCGGCGCTCAGTGGGTATACGCGTCCGCTATTTGACGGGGTTATGTCTGCTTTTGGACAGGCTGCATTCTTTCCGGCTGTCGAAGTATTCGTGAAAGACGCACATACAGCTACAGCGGTGCGGACGGCTGCGTTTGCCGCTGTGTCGCTGACGGAGACAGCGGCATCAGCGGAGAACAGTTTGTCGTCGCCATTGCCGGCGCCGCCGGAAGGAATCATGACGCTCGCCCAGCTCATGTCCACGTCCTCACGCGATATGGGGCGCCTGCATGTTCGCCTGCAAATGTCAGAGCAACGCTACAAATCGTTGTTTGAACATAACACGGACATTGTCTATTCCACAGATTTGCACGGCCGTTTGACAAGCGTCAATCCTGCCTTTGAACAAGTGCTTGGTTACAAAAAGGAAGAGATTTTGTATACGAATTCGCTCAAGTATATTCATCCGAATGATGTTCCCCGCGTCACCCGCTATTTTTACCGAGCGCTGCGGGGGAATATCCAAACGTATAACTTGGAGATTCCGACGAAATCGGGAGAACGGCTTTTGTTTCAAATGAAAAACATTCCCATCATTGTGGATGGCAAAAAGGTCGGCATTTACGGAATTGGACGCAACATTACCGAGCAAAAAAAAGCGGAAGAGAAAATCTCTTATTTAGCATATTACGACATCGATACGAACTTGCCAAATCGGACAAAGTGGATGGAATTGTTTTCTAAACAGCTGGATAAAGCCAAGCAGAAGCAGCGAACGATAGCGGTTGCTTTGATCGATTTGGACCGGTTTAAATGGATTAACGACAGCGTCGGCCATTACGCCGGAGATGACATTTTGCGCCAGCTTGTCGAGCGCATTCGCCGCGTCTTGCCGCCTAGTGCGGAGCTTGGCCGATTTCATGGCGACAAGTTTTGCTTGCTTTTTCCGCTCAAAACAGAGGCCCAGGCGGCGACGGAAGCGGCGCTCCGCATCGTGCGCGAAGTGGCGCGGCCGATTGTGTACGACGGAAAGGAATTTTTCGTTACGGCAAGCGTTGGTCTAGCGATGTTTCCAGATGATGGAGAGGACGAACATGCGCTGCTTCGGCACGCTGATATGGCGGTCAATATGGCGAAAAAAGGCGGGGGCAATCGCGTGGAGCGCTACTGCCCCGAAATGAATGCCGAAATGATGCACCGGCTTGAAATGGACGGCTATTTGCGAAAGGCGATCGAGGAAAACGAACTGTTCCTCTGCTACCAGCCGATTGTCGACGTACATACCGGCGCGGTCATCGCGACGGAAGCGCTGGTCCGTTGGCGGAATCCGAAGCTTGGGCTTGTGCGTCCGGACGAGTTTATTCCGTTGGCGGAAGAGACGGGCTTGATTCATGAAATCGGCCGTTGGGTGCTGCAAACCGCTTGCCGGCAGACAAAGCAATGGCAAAGGGAGACAGGAAACGATAAACTAGCCATTTTCGTCAACGTTTCTGCTGTGCAATTTCAGCACGAACGGTTCGTTGACGACGTGAAGCAAGCGCTCAAGCAGTCGAATTTGTTGCCATCATGTTTGCGTCTTGAACTGACTGAACATTCCATGCTCCGTCATCTATCGAGCACGATGCGCACTTTGGATGAGTTGAAGCGGCTTGGGGTCGGCATCGCCGTCGACGATTTCGGCAGCGGGTATTCTTCGTTTCATTATTTAAAGCAGCTGCCGGCGACGATTTTGAAGATTGACCGGGCGTTTATCGAACGTCTCCATACAAATGCGTCCGACGCCGCCATTGTCAAAGCAATCATCACCATGGGACGCGGGCTCGGACTGGAAACGATCGCCGAGGGAGTCGAGGCATTGGAGCAGCTCGAGCGGCTTCGCGATTTGCAATGCAGTTATGCCCAAGGATATGCGCTCTGCCCGCCGCTTGTCGCTGAGGAGATTGCCGCATACATGACCGGACGCCAGATGAATCAGTTGTAAAGATGCTTGCCCACCGCCTTGAAAAAAGGAGGCGGCAGCCTGTGGCACGAGGCGGAGACGTTCGGTCAACAGCGGGAACCCGCCCGGCCGCTTTTGTCCTCAGCCTATTTGGGCGCAAATCGCCCGTTCGCCGCTGTTGAATGTTATTTCAAATCGGTCGGCCGGCATCGGCCCGCGTTCATAGTAATGATGGACGCTGGCGATTTGCTCTGTATTGTCATAGATCATAAAATTGACGCCGGATGATTTGGCAAACAATAAGCCGTTGTAGCAGTACAGGCAGTCGTAAAGCGAAAACCCAAGATGGTTCAGCCATTGGACGTATTGAAAAAAGGACGGATTGGGAAGCGAGGCAAGCCATTGCCGGTACGCGTATGTCAGCTGTTTGCGGAAGCGGATGCGGTCGCCGTCAGTGAGGGGGAAGATGCCGAGGTCGGTCGCGATCGTGCCGTTTTCCTGCCACCGTCCGGACAGCCAATGCCCATAGCGGAACAGTTCAATCCCTTGCTGGGCCATCTCCTCGACTAACGCCGCTTCCTCTGCTTCCTCATCAAAAAACACCCATTCATTGTTGACAAACTCCGCTGTTCCTTGCACGTAAGCCCGCGGCTGTTCAGCAATGCAATGCAGGCGCTCTTCAATATTCAATGTCTCTCATCCTCCTTGTACTTCTCTTTTTTTCCACCTTTTCGTCCGTTTATTCACGTTATTGTTGACATCGGACAATTCATCGAAATGACCCGTGGTGCATAAAATGGAATCATGCCGATGCGGGGAGGGCTAGCGCCTTGGGGAAAATGGCGGCAGCCCACGAGATCCGCAAGAAAAAAGAACGGGCGATCCAAAGAACAATGCGAACAGTTCGGCGAAGAACAGTTGCCTGTCATTTTGATAAGGAAAGGATTGGTTCGTATGTGTGGCATTACTGGCTGGGTGCATTTCGGGCGCGATTTGCGCCGTGAGCGGAAAACGATTGCCGAGATGACAGAGACGCTCGCGAAACGCGGGCCGGATGATACAAATACATGGCTTGACGTCCATGCCGCGTTCGGGCATAAGCGGCTCGTTGTGGTTGACCCGGCTGGCGGCAAACAACCGATGATCCGGAACAAAAACGGACGGCGTTACACAATCGTTTACAATGGCGAGCTGTACAATACGGAAGACATCCGGAAGGAGCTGTTGCATAAAGGTTACCGGTTTGACGGCCACTCCGATACGGAAGTGCTGCTCGCCGCTTATATCGAATGGAAAGAACAATGTGTTGACTGGCTCAACGGCATTTTTGCCTTTGCCGTTTGGGATGAAGAACGGGAGCAGCTATTTATGGCGCGCGACCGGCTCGGGGTCAAACCGCTGTTTTATCGCCAAGATGCCAAGGAGCTTTTGTTCGGATCTGAGATCAAGGCGATTTTGGCCCATCCGGATGTGAAAGCGGAAGTCAATTATGAAGGCTTGGCGGAAGTATTCGGGCTGGGGCCGTCGCGCACGCCGGGGCACGGTGTGTTTGACGGCATTCGAGAGCTGCGCCCGGCACATGCGCTCACGTTCTCTCGCAGCGGGCTTCGCATTTGGCGGTATTGGAATGTCGAAAGCGACGTCCACCGCGATTCGTTCGAGGAAACGGTCGAAAAGCTGCGCTTTCTATTGACGGATGCGGTCACGCGCCAACTCGTTTCCGATGTGCCGGTCTGCACATTTCTATCCGGTGGAGTCGATTCAAGCGCCATTACAGGGATTGCCGCCAATGCTTTCGCGGCAGATGGAAAAGGGCCGCTGCACACCTACTCGATCGATTATGAAGGAAACGACCAGTATTTCAAAGCCAACGATTTTCAACCAAACACGGATGCGCCATTTATCGAACAGGTGTCAAACAAATTTCAAACGGTTCATCATCGCTGCGTGATCACGCAAGAAGAACTGTTCCGCCATTTGCATGAAGCCGTCATCGTTCGCGACGTTCCGGGCATGGCTGATGTCGATTCGTCGCTTCTTTGGTTTTGCAAACAAATTCGCGAGCAGTTTGTCGTCAGTTTGTCTGGAGAATGCGCCGATGAGATTTTTGGCGGCTACCCATGGTTTCATCGCCCGGACGATTTGGCGCGCAAAGGATTTCCATGGATGCGCTCGATTGAGGCGCGCATCGGGTTGTTAAAGGAAGAATGGCGGCAAAAGCTCCGCCTCGACGATTACGTGCAAATGCGCTATGAACAGACGATTGCCGAAGTGCCGCGCCTGGAAGGGGAAAGTGCGGAAGCAGCGAAGCGGCGCGAGCTGTTTTATTTAAATATGATTTGGTTTATGACGACGCTCCTTGACCGAAAAGACCGGATGAGCATGGGAGCGAGCTTGGAAGTGCGTGTGCCGTTTGCCGATCATCGGGTTGTGGAATATGTCTGGAATATCCCTTGGGAAATGAAAATGTACGGCGGCCGCGAAAAAGGCATTTTGCGCAAGGCGTTGGAAGGGCTGCTTCCGGAGGAGGTGCTCTATCGGAAAAAAAGCCCGTACCCGAAAACGCATCATCCATTGTATACGAAGCTGGTGAAGCAATGGCTTGAACAGCTGCTTCGCGACCGTTCTTCGATTTTACACGAGTTTTTTGACGCGGAAAAGTTGACGGCGCTCGTTGAATCGGAAGGGAAGTCATTCGAGGTGCCTTGGTTTGGACAGCTGATGACCGGTCCGCAACTGCTTGCCTACCTTGGCCAAGTGCACGTTTGGTTTGACCATTACGGCATTCATATTAAAGAATAAGAGCTGCGCTGATGCGCAGCTCTTATTTTCGTGGCGGGAGGCTTCATGCCATTTTCGCTTGCGGCGCCACCGTCTTTTTCATCCAGACGCGCGACCGCCAGCGCCGAAGCATCAACAGTCCGCGCAACCATTCGTCGGCGATGAACGACAGCCAAATGCCGACAAGGCCAAACCCAAGGGCAATGCCGAAGATGTATGCCACTGTGACCCCGACGCCCCACATCGACAAAATGCCCATATAGACCGGAAATTGCACATCTCCGGCTGCCCGCAACGAGCCGATGATGACGAGATTAAACGACCGCCCCGGCTCAAGGATGATGGTTAAAAGCAACAGTTTGCGCCCAAGCCCAATCATCGACGCGTCATCAGTAAAGAAGGAGAGCAGCGGTTCGGCGAACCAATAGGCGGCTGTAGCAAGCAACACGGACATGCCAATGGCGCTGTACAAACTTTTTAAACAACGGGCGTACGCTTCCTCATACCGCCCGGCGCCAACAAAATGGCCGACAAGGATTTGCGTCCCTTGGCTGATGGCGATGCCGAACAAAAAGACGAACATCATAATGTTTTGCGTATACACTCGTACCGTTAGCGCCTCGGCGCCCAGCCACGTAATCAAATAGGTGATCACCATTTGCGCTGTATTGTAGGAAAGGTGCTCGCCGGCTGACGGCACACCGATTTTCAATAGCGAACGAAAGTGGCGAAACGGCAGGGCGCAAAAGGCACGCGGCGCGAGTGCAATACCTGTTCGTTTGCGCAATAAGGCAACGAGCACAACAAAGCCGGCCAACCGGCTGGCTGCTGTTGAAATAGCAGCTCCTTCCGCCCCAAGAGGAGGAAGAGCAAATGAGCCGAAAATAAGGAAGTAGTTTCCGATGACATTGAGTACATTCATGCCGATCGTGACATACATCGTATCACGTGTAAAGCCGTAGCTTTTTAAGATGGCGCCGACCGTCATCATCAGCGCTTGGATGAACAAAAACCCGCCGACAATCGCCAAATAGCTGCTCCCCTCGTCAAACAGCTCAGCCGGCAGCCCCATCAGCCGCAAAATCGGCCGGCTAAACGCGGCGAGAACGGCGCTTAGCAGCAACCCAAACAGCAAATTGGCGGCAAGGGATACGCGCGACACGTCAATGGCTTCTTGCTCCCGCCGGGCGCCTAAGTATTGGGCGACAAGTACGGCGGTCGCCAAGGCAACGAAGTTGAACAGCACGATCGTTAACGCGATGATTTGGTTCGCCACCCCGACGGCGGCGACCGCATGATCCGAGTACTGGCTGAGCATAAGTGTATCAGCGTTGCCCATGACCATATAAAGCAACGTTTCAATAAAAATCGGCCACGTTAACGAGAACAGTGACCATGTTTTTGCCTCTTGGCGCATATTGAGACAACTCCTTTTTCAAATTCCGACTTGAACGATATACTCAGTTTAGCTAGTTTGCTGCATAATGGAAAGAGAAAGAAGCGATTTCACTTGCATTTTTCCGACAAGGAAAGAGGGGACGACGATGGACTATATCACGTTTTCGTTGCCGCCGCTGCCGGTGTTTATTAAAGGGGCGGAAAGCGTATTTCCAAAAGGAAAACGGCATTTTCGCCGCACGTTTACCGTATTTGACTTGCTGTATGTGAAACAAGGCTGTTTGTATATGACGGAAAACGGGCGCGAGTTTGCCATCGGCAGCGGGCAATATTTGCTGTTGATCCCCGGCCGCGAACATTACGGACACCGCCCGTGTGAAGAGAAAACGGAGCTTGTTTGGCTGCACTTTTTGCTGCCGGACTACACGGTTGCTCCGGACTGCCCGGCGAGCCGGCAAACGGTGATGGAAAAAGAGGCGACGTACACCGAGCCAATCCAATACCGGCTTTCGATCCGTCAATATGGGGAGCTGAAACAACGGGAGCGCGCCGAACAGCTGCTCGCCCAACTTGTCGAGCCGAACGTGGAGCGGGATATGGACCGGCCGCTCCGACAGCTGCTTTTGTTTGTGGAATTTCTTTGGCACTTGCAAAAGCAGGAGCTGTCCGTCCCAAGTGCAGCGGAACAAGTCAGTGCGGCGGCGGTGGCGTACATCGAACGACATTTCAACGAGCCGATTACGCTCGAAATGCTTGCGAAAGGGCTCCGTTTTCATCCCGATTACATCACCCGCTGTATGCAAAAAACGATGGGCATGGGATTTAGCCGTTATTTGACGTATTACCGCCTGTCGAAAGCCAAGCAATGGCTTGCGGAAACGAATGAAACAGTCGAGGCGGTTGCCAAGCGGGTCGGCATTGATGATGGCGCGTATTTTTCGCGTGTATTCAAAAAGATGGAAGGGATGACCCCGACCGAATACCGGCGCATGGCTAGGCGTACATAAAACCGGCGCAGCGAACCGCTGCACCGGTTTGTGATCAAAGCAACACATGGCTGCGCCATCTTACCAGCTTTCAACTTTATAGAGCACAAACCCATACGGAGGCAAAGAGGCGCAAAGCGTTTCCGCCTCGGCCGCAAACCGCTCTCCGGTCAAGAGGTCAACAAGCCATTTTCCGCGAAGGTCGAGCGGGAGCGGAATGTCGGCGGCATCATTGCTTCGGTTGATGATGACGAGCACGGTTTCAGCGCCGTCAATTTTTTCATACACGAGATGGTTAGGGTTGTCGTCGGCGGAAAGAAAGGAGACATCTCCGCGCCGGAGCGCCCGGTGCTGCTTCCTTAGCGCAATCAGCCGCTTGACATGCGCCAACAGTTCGCGGTTTTGGTGCTCCGGATCCCACACCATACATTTCCGGCACTCCGGATCGTTTCCGCCCGTCATGCCGATCTCATCGCCATAGTAAATGCACGGCGAACCGGTGAACGTCAGCTGGAACAAAAACAACAACTTCGCTTTGCGGACGTCGCCGCCGCAAACCGTAAGCAGCCTTGGTGTATCATGGCTGCCAAGCAAGTTGAATGCCGCTTCGTTCACCTGTTTCGGATACGAATGAAGAAGTCGGATCATGATATCGGCAAACTGGCGGGCGCTGATTTCCTCTTTCGCGAAAAAGCGAAGCGCCCCGTCCGTGAACGGGTAGTTCATGACGGCGTCAAACTGGTCGCCGCGCAGCCACGGCATGGCGTCATGCCAAATCTCGCCGAGAATGTACACATCGGGCTTTAGCGCCTTCACTGCCTGCCGGAATTCGCGCCAAAATTGATGATCGATTTCGTTTGCCACATCGAGCCGCCAGCCGTCAATATCAAACTCGCGAATCCAGTATGTCGCGACATCAAGCAAGTAGCGCTTCACTTCCGGATGAGCGGTGTTGAGTTTCGGCATGTGCGGAACGAACGCAAATGTGTCGTAGTTCGGGCGCGGCTCGGTTTGGAGCGGAAACTCGCGAATATGGAACCAATCTTTATACCGAGAGGCTGCGCCGTTTTTCAACACATCTTGAAACGGGGCAAACTCATAGCCGCAATGGTTGAAGACTGCATCGAGCATGACGCGGATCCCTTTTTCATGGCAGCGCTTGACAAGTGTTTTCAACGTCTCTTTGTCCCCAAAGTGCGGGTCGATTTCAAAATAATCAGCGGTGTCGTATTTATGGTTCGACGGCGCGCGGAAAATCGGCGTCAAGTAAAGGCCGGTGATGCCAAGGTCAGCCAAGTAATCGAGATGGTCGATAATTCCTTGCAAATCCCCCCCAAAAAAACTTGTCGGCGTTGGGTCTTCGCTTCCCCACGGCCGCGCTCCTTCCGGACTGATGGCCGGGTTGCCGTTGGCGAACCGCTCAGGGAAAATTTGATACCATACGGTGTCTTTTACCCAGCCCGGCGCTTGGAACAGGTCGACCCGATGAAGAAAGGGAAAGCAAAAGTAGTAAGCGGTGTCGTCACTCGGAGCTTCATGGTAAAATCCTTTTTCCGTATAGACCAGTTGTTCGCCCCCAGCTCGAAGCACAAACCCATAGCGCAGCCGCCGATATGGCGGTCTGACCTCGGCGAACCAATAGTCAAATCGTTCGTCGCTTCCCGTTTTCTGCATCGGCATCGTTTGAAACTGCCAGGCGCCGTCTTGCCACTCGTACGGGTCGCCGTGCAACAGCTCCACTCGATCAACATCATCTTTTTTTGTCTGAAGCCGAAGATGAAGCGTTTCGCCATCATAGGCATAGGCGAAGTTGTCAGTCGGGCGGTGGTGAATGGCTTCTTTTTGCATCATCGTTCCCCCTCTTGAATCCAATTTGGGTGAAAGCAATCGTTTGCATGATAGACTTCCGTTAAACAAAGCGTACGCCAATGTAAAAAAAAAGTCAAATTTCATAGAAAATAAGCTTGTAAAATGAAAAATAGACGATATAATAGAAATTGAAAGGTGCAATCGTTTTCATTGGAGTGATGCGATTTTAATGCGCAAACGGTTTCACTATGGTTGCACTGAAAAAGAGTCGATCAAAAGAGGAGGGATAGCATGAAGAAAACATTGTCTTTGTTTCTCATGGCTGTGCTGCTCGTGGGCGTGCTCGCTGCCTGCGGACCGAAACGGGACATTCAACAGCCGAAAGAAAGTCAAGGAACGACCGAAAAGGCGGAAAAACCGGACAAACTGGTCGTTTGGGTGAACGACGACGAAAAGCAGAAACAAGCATTAAAAGATATTTTCCAAAAGTACACAGAAAAAACCGGAATCAAAATCGAGATGGTTGCGGTCAGCATGCTCGATCAAACGAAAAAACTAGCGCTCGACGGACCGGCTGGCAAAGGGCCGGATGTGTTCTACCAGCCGCATGACCGCATCGGCGACATTGTGCTGCAAGGATTGGCCGATCCAGTCGACCTTGGCGATGCGAAAGGCGAGTACAGTCCGACAGCCATCAACGCGGTCACCTATGACGGGAAAACGTACGGCGTGCCGATGGTCGTTGAAACATACGGCGTGTTCTACAATAAAAATTTAGTGCCGGAAGCGCCGAAAACGCTGGATGACTTGATGAAGATCGCCAAGGAAAAAACGAATGCGGCCAAAGACCAATACGGCTTTTTAATGGAAGCGACGAATTTTTATTTCGTTTATCCGTTCCTCGCCGGCTATGGCGGCTATGTGTTTAAAAATGAAAACGGCAAATACGACATAAGCGACATTGGGCTCGCGAATGATGGAGCCGTCAAAGGAGCCGAGCTCGTCCAATCGTGGTTTAAAAACGGCTACATTCCGAAAGAAATCACCGGCGATATTATGAACGGGCTGTTTACGAAAGGAAATGTGGCGGTTGCCATCACCGGACCATGGAACATCGCGTCGTATAAAGAAGCGTTGGGCGACAAATTGGCGACGGCGCCGCTGCCGGTTTTGGACAACGGCGAGCATCCGAAATCGTTCGTCGGCGTAAAAACATGGATGCTCTCCGCCTATTCGCAAAACAAAGAATGGGCGGTCGACTTCATGAAATTTGTGACGAACGAAGAAAATTCGCTCCATTACTATGAAGTGGCAGGCGAAATGCCGGCGAACGAAAAAGCGTTGACGAATGAGAAAATTACGAACGACCCGCTGATCGCCGGTTTTGCGGAGCAAATCCAATACGGCGAGCCGATGCCGAACGTGCCGGAAATGTCGCAAGTGTGGGAGCCGATGGGCAATGCGTTGCAATTTATCGCGAAAGGCGAAAACCCGAAAGCGGTGCTCAGTGAGGCAGTGAAAACGATTCAAGATAAAATCGCTGCCAGCGGCGCTGGAAAATAACGAGTGATGTCGTGGTGGATAGGATCAGCCCTATCCACTATTCTTATCCATATGATAGGGGGGATTGGAATGCCGGAAGCAAACGTCCGCCATCGGCCGGCGGTGGCGATGGCGCTGTCTTTGTTGTTTGCCGGCCTTGGGCAGTTGTACAACCGCCGATATGTCAAAGGCATCTTGTTCATCATCATTGAAGCTTCGTTTTTGCTGACGTTTTATAACTTTTTGAACATCGGGCTGTGGGGACTCGTCACGCTTGGCGAAATTCCGATGTTGGATCATTCGATTTTTCTCTTGATTCAAGGATTGGTTTCGGTCATCATCATCGCATTTGCGGCCGCCCTGCATATTGCGAACATCATTGATGCGCGCAACGACGCCCGCCGCCGGCAAAGGGGCGAACCGTTTCCGTCGCTGTGGGAATCGTGTCGCAACGCTTGGGATAAAGGATTTCCGTACATCTTTGTCACGCCCGGGCTTGTGATGCTGTTGTTTATCGTCGTGCTGCCGCTGTTGTTTATGGTGTCGCTCGCCTTTACCGACTACAACTTGTACCACTCGCCGCCGCGGCATTTGTTGAATTGGGTTGGATTTGAAAACTTCAAAAACTTAGTGTCGATTCCGATTTGGAAAAGCACGTTTTTTAGCGTTCTCGCCTGGACAATCGTTTGGACCGTGGTGGCGACAACGGCGCAAATCGCCCTTGGCCTGTTTTTGGCGCTCCTTGTCAACGACCCGCGCATCAAGTTCAAGCGGTTCATCCGCACGGTGTTGATTTTGCCGTGGGCCGTGCCATCGTTTGTCACGATTTTGGTGTTTGCGGCGATGTTCAACGACAAATTCGGAGCCATCAACCGCGAAGTGTTGAGTTTGTTTGGGGTGTCGATCCCGTGGATGACCGATCCGTTTTGGACGAAAGTGGCGCTTATTTTGATTCAAACGTGGCTTGGCTTCCCGTTCGTCTTTGCGTTGTTTACCGGCGTTTTGCAAAGCATTTCCCGCGATTGGTACGAAGCGGCCGACATCGACGGAGCGACGCGCTGGCAAAAGTTCAAATCGATCACGCTGCCGCACGTCTTGTATGCGACGGCGCCGCTGTTGATTATGCAATATGCCGGCAATTTCAACAACTTTAACATCATCTATTTGTTCAACGACGGGGGGCCTGCGGTGCGCGGGCAAAACGCCGGTGGAACGGACATTCTCATTTCATGGGTGTACGATTTGACGTTCACGACGAACAACTACAACATGGCGGCGGCGATCTCGCTCATCATCGGCTTGATCGTCAGCGGGTTTGCCATTTACCAGTTCCGGCGCACCCGTTCCTTTAAAGAGGAGGGGAACATTTGATGAACCGCAAATGGAAATCACGCGTGGAAGTAGCGCTTATTTATTTGTTTATCGCCTTCATGTTTGTCGTCATCGCCTATCCGCTCCTTTGGACGATCAGCATGTCGCTCAATCCAGGAACGAGCCTGTATTCGGCGTCGCTCATCCCGGAGAAGTGGTCGTTTGAGCACTATAAGTGGTTGTTTACCAGTCCGGACAGCGATTATTTGCTTTGGTATAAAAACAGCTTGTTTGTTGCGACGGTCAATGCGGCGTTGTCCGTCTTGTTTACGGCGCTCATCGCCTATGCGTTTTCGCGCTACCGATTCGTCGGGCGGAAAACGGGGCTGTATTTGTTTTTAGTGTTGCAAATGTTTCCGTCGCTCATGGCGATGGTCGCGATCTATATTTTGCTCAATATGCTCCATTTGCTCGATTCGCTGTGGGGGCTCATTCTCATTTACGTCGGCGGGCAAATTCCGTTTAACGCGTGGCTGGTCAAAGGCTACTTTGACACGATCCCGCGCGAGCTGGATGAGGCGGCGCGCATCGACGGCGCCGGGCATTTCGGCGTCTTTTTCCGCATTATGCTGCCTTTGGCCAAGCCGATTTTGGCCGTTGTCGCGTTGTTCAACTTTATGGCGCCGTTCACCGACTTTTTGCTGCCGTCGATCGTGTTGCGCGACCCGGACAAATTTACGCTGGCGGTCGGGCTGTTTAACTTCATCAACGACCGGTTTGCGAACAACTTCACCCGCTTTGCCGCCGGCTCGATTTTGATTGCCGCGCCGATCGCCGTCGTCTTTTTGTTCCTGCAGCGGTATTTGATTTCCGGCTTAACGGCCGGTGGCACAAAAGGGTAAGAACCGATGTCATAGAATAGTGGGCTTACCCGTTTCCGAATGAGCAAATGAATCGGGAAGGGAGGAATGGAAATGGGGAACCGGCTCTTTATGCTGCTCGTCCTTCCGTTCCTTCTTTTTTATGCCTGGCCGGTGCAGGCGGCGGAGAAAGAAGAACGGACGTGGCAAGATGAAGCGATTTATTTCATTATGGTCGACCGGTTTAACAATATGGATCCGACGAATGACAAGGGCGTCAATGTCAACGATCCGAAAGGGTATTTCGGCGGCGACTTGAAAGGGGTGACGGCGAAACTCGATTACATCAAGGAGATGGGATTTACGGCCATTTGGCTGACGCCGATTTTCGAAAACATGCCGGGCGGATACCACGGGTATTGGATCAAAGATTTTTATCGCGTCGATCCGCATTTCGGCACGCTGGATGATTTGAAGACGCTTGTCAAAGAAGCGCACAAGCGCCATATGAAAGTCATCTTGGACTTTGTCGCCAACCATGTCGGCTACGACCATCCATGGCTTCGCGACCCGGCGAAAAAAGATTGGTTCCATCCGAAAAAAGAGATTTTCGACTGGAATGATCAAACACAACTAGAAAACGGATGGGTGTATGGGCTGCCGGATTTAGCGCAGGAAAATCCAGAAGTCAAGAAATATTTAATCGATGCGGCCAAATGGTGGATCAAAGAAACGGACATTGACGGCTATCGCCTCGATACGGTGCGCCATGTGCCAAAATCATTTTGGCAGGAGTTCGCCAAAGAAGTGAAATCGGTGAAACAAGACTTTTTCCTTCTTGGCGAAGTGTGGAGCGACGATCCGCGCTATATTGCCGAGTACGGCCAATACGGCATCGACGGTTTTGTCGATTATCCGCTGTATGGCGCGGTGAAGCAGTCGCTTGCTAGGCGCGATGCATCGCTCCGGCCGTTGTATGACGCCTGGGAATACAACAAAACGTTTTACGACCGCCCGTACTTGCTCGGGACGTTTTTGGACAATCACGATACCGTGCGGTTTACGAAACTTTCGATTGACAACCGCAACAATCCGATTTCACGCATCAAGCTGGCGATGACGTATTTGTTCACCGCCCCCGGCATCCCGATCATGTATTACGGAACGGAAATCGCCATGAACGGCGGCGAAGACCCGGACAACCGCCGCTTGATGGATTTCCGCGCCGATCCGGAGATCATTGATTACTTGAAAAAAATCGGCCCGCTCCGCCAACAGCTGCCGTCTTTGCGGCGCGGCGATTTTACGCTCCTGTATGAAAAAGACGGCATGGCGGTGTGGAAACGGCAATATGAAGATGAAACAACGGTTATCGCCATCAACAACACGGGCAAAACGCAGCACGTTCACCTAACGAACGACCAGCTGCCAAAAAACAAGGAACTGCGCGGCTTTTTATTGGACGATCTCGTCCGCGGCGATGGCGACGGATACGATCTTGTGCTCGACCGCGAAACGGCGGAAGTGTACAAGCTGCGGGAAAAAACTGGGATCAACGTTCCGTTTATCGCCGCCATCGTATCGGTTTACGTATTGTTTCTTTTGTTTTTGTATTTGGTGAAAAAACGGGCGAAGCGGATGCCGGAATAGAGGGAAAGGAGGGACCTTATGACCGTTACGATTAAAGATGTGGCGAAACGCGCGAACGTTGCGCCGTCAACCGTCTCGCGCGTCATCGCCGACAGCCCGCGCATCAGCGAGAAGACGAAACAGCGGGTGCGCGAAGCGATGAAAGAGCTCGGCTATCACCCGAACTTTATTGCTCGCAGCCTCGCGAGCCAAATGACGCAAGTGATCGGCATCGTCATGCCGAGCTCCGCCGACCAGGCGTTACAAAACCCGTTTTTCCCGGAAGTCATCCGCGGCATCAGCAAAGCCGCCCATGAAAAGCGATATGCTTTGCAAATGTCGACCGGGGAAAAAGAAGGTGAGATTTACGAACGGGTCGTGGAGATGCTGCAAGGACGGCGCGTCGACGGCGTTATTTTGCTTTACTCGCGGCAAAACGATAAGCTCATGAAGTACTTGTTAAAGCATGGCTTTCCGTTCGTCGTCATCGGCAAACCGCACCAAAAAGCGGAACAAGTGACCCATGTCGACAACGACAACGTCCAGGCGGGGAAAGATGCGGCAAACTGGTTGATCGCCCGCGGGCACGAACGCATCGCGTTTGTCGGCGGCAATCCGCAATATTTGGTGACCGTCGACCGCCAAACCGGCTACGCCGCGGCCTTGCAGGAGGCGGGGCTTCCGTACCGGCCGGAATACGTCGTCCATGCAGAATTTTTGCAGGAAGGCGGCCAAGAGGCGATGAAGGAGCTTCTTTCGTTGCCTGAGCCGCCGACCGGGCTTGTCGTCGCCGATGATCTCATGGCGCTCGGCATCTTGAAAACGCTTGATGAAATGGGCCTCGGCGTCCCAGAAGATGTATCGATCGTCAGCTTCAACAACACGCTGCTCGCCGAAATGTCGCGTCCGCCGCTCACCTCGATCGACATCGGCATTTTCCAGCTCGGCTATGAAGCGGCAAAACACTTAATCGAAAAAATCACCAACCCGAATGAACCGATCAAGCGCATCATCATCCCCCATCGTCTCGTTGAACGGGGGTCGTGTGCGAGGCGGTAGTGGATAAGAACGATGTTTACGGAGAGGGGCTGACCCAAAACGCGAATGCGTTTTGGGATCAGCCCCCACTTTTTTGCCTCAAATATAGAAGAATCGCCCTTTTTTCTGGTAGAATAGAGTCACCAAAACCACTACCACCGAAAGAAGGGCGA